>NZ_MBST01000003.1:0-214762 GCF_001695865.1 Ensifer sp. LC384 | reverse complement strand
TCGAGAATGCCGGAGCGCGACCAGGCCGGAAACGCTGCCTTGGCGGCGGCAATCGCCGCCTTGGCATCCTCGGCCGAGGCGCGGGCATAGTCCCCGATCACGTCGTTGGTGTCGGACGGGTTGATGTTGTGGACCACTTCGCTGCCGGTGATCCATTCCCCATCGATCAGGTTCCTGTGCATGATATCTGTCCTCCGCGGCGATGAGCGCTTGAAATCTGTATTGGCTTATCCGACGGGAGAGGGCGCGAACAAAGAACAATCTTTCGAGCCCACAATTGCCGAAACGGCAAACCTCGGCGAAACCTGGGCGTTGCCATATCGGCAATGCCAACCGCTAAAAATTGTGCTTTATGAGATGCCGAATTCCATCATCATCGGTCCCGGCGATGAGGCGGCATCTAACCCTGAGCAGCAAGATCTCATCGCTCCCATAACAAGCAAGGGGAACGATATGTCTCATTTCATCATGAACCGCCGGGGTTTCCTTTCAAATGCCGCTGCGATAGGTGCGATTGCCGCGACCCACAGCCTTGTCAATGTTTCGGTCGGCCGGGCTGCCGATCCCGCCACGATTCGAATGCAGCTCGGTTGGCTGCCCTCAAACGGGCTTCTCGGAGAACTCGTCGCTCGCAAGAAGGGCTACTACACCGAGAACGGTGTCGAGCTGGAAATCGTACCCGGCGGACCGAATGTCGACGGCGTCGCCGGCGTCGCGGTCGGCCAGTCGACGATCGGCCAGATTTCCTCCAGCCCGTCGGTCATGCTGGCCCGTTCGGCCGGCGCGCCGATCAAGGCATTCGCGGCCGGCTACCAGAAGCATCCCTTCGCCTATTTCTCCCGCAAGGCAAATCCCATCGCCAAGCCCGAGGACATGATCGGCAAGACAATCGCTGCGATCCCTACCTCGGTTATCCTTCTGCGCGCACTTCTCGCCAAGAACGGCATACGGGAAGACCAGGTCAAGATCGTCAACATGGGTTCGGACATGAACCAGCTGGTGACCGGTCAGGCCGATGCGGTCTGTGGCTGGCTCACCAATGTCAATGCCCTGAAGGTTCTGGGGGACGACCGGGTCGACCTGACGCTTTGGGACGGCGGCATCCGGCTCTATGCCAACGTCTATTATACGACGGACGATCAGCTGGAAAATCACGCCGACCATCTTGCAGCATTCGTATCAGGTGCGGCACGCGGATGGGGGTATGCGCGCGACCACCAGGAGGAGGCCGTCGACATCCTGCTCGAAGCCTATCCGAACCTCGACAAGGCAAGCGAACTCGAGGCAATCGGGCCGCTGATGAAGTTCGTATTCAACGACACCACCGCTGCCGTCGGCTGGGGCGGCATGGAGCGGGCGAACTGGGAGGAGCAGATCAAGACCTATGCGGACCTCGGCCAGTTCAAGGGCCCGGTCCCCAATGCGGACGATGTCTACACGATGGCAATCCTCGATGCCACGGCCGATGTCCGCAAGAGCGTAGGGTAAGGCGATGCTGGAAACGCTTAGCAGATCCAAGCAGGCGTCGGTCGGTGCCGCCAGTGGCTCGGCGGTATCAGTGACGAACCTTCATATTCGCTTCGGCGCGAATGATTCCAGCTTTACCGCACTCTCCGACGTTTCGGTCGAGATACCGGCCGGTTCGCTCGTAACCATGCTCGGCCCTTCCGGTTGCGGTAAGTCGACGTTGTTGCGAACGGTCGCTGACCTCGTGCATATCAGCGATGGGTCGGTATCCGTGCATGGACAGACGCCGCGCAAGGCACGCGAGGGCCGCGACTTCGCCTTCGTCTTCCAGGAAGCGACGTTGCTGCCATGGCGCAATGTGATCGACAACGTGCGCCTGCCGCTGCTGGTGGGAAAGCGCGAGGCAGGCGCGACCTACGCCGATCCGGAAGAATTGATCGCCCTCGTCGGACTGAAGGGGCGCGAAAAGGCGATGCCGCACGAACTGTCGGGCGGTCAGCGCCAGCGCGTGGCGATCGCCCGCGCGCTGGTCACCCGCCCCCGTATCCTGTTGATGGATGAACCGTTCGGAGCGCTCGACGAGATTACGCGCGACAAGCTGAATGAGGAATTGCTGCGCCTCTGGCAAGAAACAGGGACCACGATCCTGTTCGTTACGCATTCGATCCCGGAGGCAGTCTTTCTCGGTCAACACGTCCTGATGCTTGCGGCCCATCCCGGCCGCGTCAAGGAGTTCATGACGGTCGACCTGCCCTATCCGCGATCCCTTGTGATGCGCGACACGGTCGAGTTCATTCGCGTTACCGCCCACCTGCGCACACTTTTGGGAGAATGCTGATGGCAAATGTGCTTCCTTCGCAAGCGGAAGGCCGCGCTTTGGTAGACGGCAACAGGTTTAAGATGCTCGATGCCGCCGCTGGTGCAGCCCTGCGTCACCTGCCGGCCACGCTCGCGATCCTCGGCTGCATCCTGCTGTGGCAACTCGTTGTTTGGGGCTTTTCGGTGCCAACGTTCATGGCGCCCGGTCCGCTCGACGTGATCAAGGCGTTCGGCGAAAACGCCGGCGTACTGTGGGCGAATTTCTGGCCGACGTTGATGGAGGCAGTTCTCGGTTTCGTGTTCGGTAACGTCGTTGCCGTCCTGCTGGCGGTCTGGTTCGTCCACAGCCCGCTCGCCGAGCGAGCGTTCTATCCGATCGCCGTGATCATCAAGTCGATACCGATCATCGCGCTTGCGCCGATCCTGGTGTTGCTCGTCGGTAACGGCATTGCGCCGAAGATCATCATCGCGGGCCTGATCTGCTTCTTCCCGACGCTCGTCAACATGGTGCAGGGACTGAAGTCGGTGAGCCCGGTAATGCTCGATCTCATGCGCATCCTGTCCGCCAGCAACTCCGAGATTTTCTGGAAGGTTCGTCTCCCAAGCTCGCTGCCCTTTCTTTTCGCGGCGCTGAAGATCGCGGCAACCAGCAGCGTGATGGGTGCTATCGTCGCGGAGTGGATCGGATCCAGCTACGGCCTTGGCGCTCTGATCATCGAGGCGACCTATAATTTCCGCTCGCCGCTGCTTTATGCGACCGTGGTGATCGCCGCCTCGCTTGCCGTGGTTCTCTTCTTCGCCGTTTCGTTTGCGGAATCGAAGATCGTCCGCTGGAAGCCGACGACGGACCACTGACCCCCAAACACTCGCTGCCGGACCTGGATATTCAGGTCCGGCCAACCGACGAAGTCACTGGCTGTGAACTCCTTCACATTTCGCCGGATACTTCCCCTATGGAGGAACGATAATGGAAACAATCAGGGAACCTTCGCGCAACGCCAGGATCGTAGACCGCTCGGACGTGGTCGTCGTCGGCGGTGGCCCGGCAGGGATCTCCGCCGCCGTGTCGGCGGCGCGCACCGGGGCCAGCGTCACTCTTCTTGAGCGTTATCCCTATGTCGGCGGACTTGCCTCAGGCGGCATGGTTCTGGTGCTCGACGATATGGTCAATGGGGTTGAAATCACCGTGCGCGGCATCTGCATGGAGATGATCGAACGGATGAAGACGCTCGGTCTCTGCGTCACGCCGACGGATGGTGACCGCCAGCTCGACCTTCGCGATACGCCGGAGGCCTGGCGCCGGTGGGCACGCTGGGGGTTGTTCGATTTCCACACGCCGACCGCGCCGCATCCGATCTGCTACGCGGCCGCATTCGATCCCGATGCTTTCAAGCGCGTCGCCTATGACGTCCTGCGCGAATCCGGTGTGAAACTCAGGACGCACAGCTGGTTCTCGTCGGCGATCGTCGAGAACGGTGCGATCAAGGGCGTGGTCTGCCAGACGAAATCAGGCCGGGAGGCGATCATGGGTGACGTGGTGATCGACGCGTCGGGCGACCTCGACGTCGCCGCCGATGCCGGCGCTCAGCATACGGACGGCAACTTCATCCTGACCACGGTTTCCCGCTGGGGTGGTATCGACACCGACGCGGCCGAGCGGTTCGAATTCGAGGAACCGGAAAAGTTCAAGGCGCTCGATCATGAGGCCAAGCGCCTGATCGGCGGTTGCTGGTCGTTTTGGTGGCTGAAGACGCCGCTGCCGGGCATCATCTGGCTGAACTGCCCGCATATGCCGAAGCTCTCCGGTCTGAGCGTCGAGGACCTGACCTATGCGGAACTCGAGGGCCGCGCCCGTATCGCCCGCCTGCTCGAATTCGCTCGGGTGAACTTGCCGGGCTTCGAAAATGCCCATGTCATCGATTTCGCGCCACAGACGGGCGTGCGCCAGTCGCGACTGCTCCAGGGCGAGTATGTCGTCACCAAGGACGACGTGATGAACCGCCGTCACTTCGCCGATACGGTCTGCCGTGGCCGTGACTACTACACGCCCTACCGGGCCATGCTGCCGAAGGAGGTAGACCAGCTGATCGTCGCGGGCAGGCATTACTCTGCGACGATCCAGGCGCAGAAGTCGAGCCGCGAGATACCGCCGTGCATGGCGATGGGCGAGGCGGCCGGCGTCGCTGCCACCGTGGCGCTCAACGCCGGCGTGAAGGTGCGGGACGCCGATGTCAGGGCGATCCAGAAGCAGCTGCGGGCCCAGGGAGCCGATCCCGGGGACGTACCATCCGAAAACGCAACCTATCTGGAGGCTGCAGAATGACATCACTTCCCCTCGACGGTATCCGCGTCGTCGATTTCACCCAGGTCATGCTTGGTCCCTGCTGCACGCAAATGCTGGCCGACTATGGCGCAGAGGTCATCAAAGTCGAAAAGGCAAAGATCGGCGATCTCTCACGCTGGTCGCTCGGGTCGGACCCGGACGGCCTCAACAATCCGGTCTTCTCGTCGCTCAACCGCAACAAGAAGAGCCTGGCGCTCGACCTCAAGCAGGACGAGGCGCGGGCAGCGGTGCGCGCCCTGATCGACACGGCCGACGTGGTCGTCAACAATTTTCGTCCCGATGTCATGGAGCGCATGGGCTTCGGTTACGAGGAGCTTCGAAAGACCAATCCGCGGCTGATCTACGCCGTCGGTACCGGCTTCGGCCTGGAAGGCCCCTATCGGCATAAGGGTGGGCAGGACATTCTCGCGCAGGCGCTTTCGGGCGTCATGCGGCGAAAGTCGGACGCGAGCCACCCGCTGTCGATCTATGCGACGCCGCTTGCCGACTACTCCGCCGGCATGCACCTCGTGCAGGGCATCCTGCTTGCGTTGCTGCACCGAGAGAAGACCGGTGAAGGCCAGCAGGTCGCGGTCAGCCTCTACAGCTCCATGCTCGCCATGCAGATGCAGGAAGGCACCACGCATATGATGCGGGAGAAGGACCTGAACTGGGGTGCTTTCCCTCTGACGGGCGTGTTCGAGACCACGGACGGCGCGATCGTCATGGTCGGTGCCTTCAAGCAGAACCCGTTGCGGGATATTTGCACCGCTCTGGAGATCGAGGACCTGTCCCTGCAGCCGCAATTTGCCGACTTCGACGCTCAGATGCAGCGCCGCCCGGAATTGCAGCAGCTCTTTCGCGAGGCGTTCGCCAGGAACAGCAGTGCGCATTGGCTCGCCCGCCTGGAGCAGGTGGACATTCTCTGCGCGCCGGTGCGTTCGCTGCCCGAAGCCCTCGACGACGAGCAGACGGCGATCAACGGCATGATCCTGGACGCTGGCGAAACGAAAGCCGGTCCGGTGCGTCTGGTTGGCTCGCCGATCGACATGTCTGCGGCGTCTGTGACGGTGCGCATCGCCCCGCCGAAGCTCGGTGAGCATAACGACGAGATCCTCTCGGCGCTGGCCGTCCGCCAGGGAGATGCGGCATGAGCGTCGAATTTCTCGTAGAGGACCGCGTTGCCACCATCACGCTCAGCCGTCCGGAACGGATGAATGCGGTGGACGTGGCAACCGAACGCGAGCTCGAAGCGATCTGGGAAGAGATCGAAGCTCGCGACGACATCAGCTGTGTCGTCCTGACGGGCGCCGGCGAACGGGCTTTCTGCGCCGGAGCCGACCTGAAGGGGGCTGAGACAACCGGCCTCGAATATTGGAGCGAAAGCCGGCCGAACGGTTTTGGTGGGCTGGCCTTTCGCCGCTCGCTGGATGTTCCCGTCATCGCCAAGGTCAACGGTTATGCGCTCGGCGGCGGGTTCGAGATGGTGCTCGGCTGCGATATCGTCGTTGCCTCGACGACGGCGGCGTTCGGCCTGCCGGAGGCCCGTGTCGGACGCCTGCCGCTCGATGGCGGCATGGTCCTTCTGCAACGCAGGATCCCCCACAATCTTGCGATGGGCGTGCTGCTGACGGGCCGGAGGTTTTCCGCAGCCGAGATGCAAGGGTTTGGCATCGTCAACGAGGTGGCCGAACCGGAGGAACTCGACGCTGCCGTTGCGCGCTGGGTCAGTGAAATCGTCGCCTGTGCGCCGCTTTCGCTCCGGGCGATCAAGCAGACCGTCAATCGCACCGGGCATCTTTCGCCCGCCGAGGCTCAGGGCCTGCGAACGCCCGCGCTCGTCAAGGCGCTCAAAAGCGAGGACGCCCTGGAAGGTGTCAACGCTTTCCAACAGAAGCGTGCGCCCGTTTGGAGGGGACGGTGAGCGTGCTATAAGTCCGTGCCCAAGGGGAGGGAAGGTTCGAATTGCATGCACGCCAGCATCCTGAAATATTTTGTCTCGGTCGCGCGGTCCGGTTCCATTCGCAAGGCCTCCGAGGAGCTTCATGTGGCGTCCTCGGCGGTCAGCCGGCAAATCAAGAAACTGGAGGACGAGCTCGGCATCGCTTTGTTCGAGCGACTCTCGAATGGCTTGAGGCTGACCGTTGCCGGGGAGAACGTGCTGCGCCACGCCCGGGCCACGCTCGAGAATTTCGAGCTTCTGCGCAGTGACCTCGGCGCATTGCAGGGAAAGAAGACGGGCCGCGTGCAGATGTCCTGTCTCGACAGTCTGGCCATCCAGTTTTTGCCGGACATGGTCAACGCCTTCCACAGCATCCATCCCGGGGTGAGTTTCCATATCCACACGGCCGGTCACGGCAACATCAGTAGCCTGGTGGCCGAAGGCGACGTCGACATGGGGTTGACCTTCGATCTGGCCCGGCCGGACGACACGGAGATGCTCTTTCGCGTACCGATGCCACTGATGGCTTTCGTCGGGCGTGGGCACCCCCTGGCCAGACAGCGGCAGGTCTCGCTCGCCGAGTGCGCCCAGTACGATCTTCTGCTGCAACTCGACACGCAACCTATCCGTTCGCTCATCGAAATCGAACTGTCCGTCTTCGAGCGGACCGGACGACCTTTTGTGTCGTCGAACAGTCAGATGATGCTCAAGCCGTTCATCATCTCCGGCCAGGGCGTGGCCTTCTTCACGCCGATCGGTTTCCTCGCGGAGATCAAGGCGGGTGACCTCGTCGCCATACCGCTTTCCGGGTCGCGTCTTCAAAACCTGCACGTCGGAATTCTCGTGCAGCGCCGTCGCCAGCGCACGCACGCGGCCGAGGCCGTCATCGAGTTCGTCGGCGCGGAATTGCTGAGGTTCAGCGACCAGATCATGGAGGCAATCCGTCCATGAACGCAGAACCGATCCCGGGGCGACTGCTCTCGCGTCCCGGTCATGAGGCTGCACGGCGCGAGACAAACCTCCTGCGTCGTTTGCCCGATGGTGTCTCACCGGCAACGATCCCGGCCAATGCCCTCCTCATGCCGCCGCCCGTCAACGCTCATGACCACGGCTACGGCATCCGCACGCTCGATTTCGGCAACATCGACGATGCCCTGGAAGTTTGGATCCCGGGCCTCCGGCTCAGACCGCGGACCGACCCTTACCTGGAAGCGCTCGTGGCGTTCTCTCGGCTGGCGCAAACGGGCGTCGGTGCGACCATGCATTGCCACAACTCGTTGAATATCGACAGGCTGGTGGAAGAGGCTGGCGCCGTGATGCGCGCCGCTCGTGACGTGGGCATAAGGCTTGCGCTCTCCTGTCCGCTGCTTGACTACGACCCCTGGGCCTATGATGGCGGGCCGCAGCGACTGCGGCCGTTTCTCGCCACGGCAGACTGGGACGAGCTCAGTGCCTCGATCCCGAAATATGCGCCGCCACCGGTTCAGATTTCGGCGGCCGACGCGGTCGCCGCCGCAAACAACAGCCCGCTGATCGACGTCCAATACGGCCCGATCGGGCCGCAGTGGTGTTCCAACACGTTGCTCGAAAGCATCGCAGAAGCCTCTGCGGCAACGGGCCGGCGCATCCATATGCATCTGCTTGAAAGCCCAAGGCAGAGGCAGTGGCTGGACCGGCGCTTCCCGCAAGGGGTCGTGCGATATCTCGACGATATCGGTTTCCTCTCGTCTCGCCTCGCGGTTGCCCACGGCGTCCAGCTGCGGCCGGATGAGCTGGAGCTGCTGGCTGCGCGCGGTGTGCAGCTCGTTTCCAATCCGTCGGCAAATTTGCGCCTGCGTTCCGGCGTGGCGCCGGTCGCCGCCATTTCGGAAAGCGGGCCGGCTTTCGCCTTCGGTCTCGACGGGACAGGGTTCGACGACGATCAGGATCTCTGGCGGGAACTGCGCCTTGCGCATCTGCTGCATGGCGGCCAAGATATGGCGCGGACCTTTACGGCGGCACAGGTGTTCGACGCGGCGATCCATGTCGGCGCCAAGGTCGTGAATGCGGCGGTGAACGAAGATCTGGTGCTCATCGACTACGGCGCGTTGATCGCCGACAGTCTGACGGACGATCTGGACGAGGCGGAGGTTCTGCTCACCCGGATGATTGCGGCCCACGCGAAGGGTCTCTACGTCGGCGGACAGGAGATTGTGCGCGATGGAAGGCTGACCCGGGTCGACTACGAAGGCGCCCGCGCCGAACTCCTGCAGCAGGCACGCGCCGACCTTCCCAGGTTGACCGGCGAGCGTGAGCGCGTGACCAAGCTCGCCGCTGCGACACGGGCCTTTTACTCCGGCTGGTGAACCTGAGCTGCGAGAAGGTCAAGTGACGATCGATGCGCTGCGGCAAGCAGCGGCTGCGGCGGCGCGGCATTGTACCAGACCGGATTTCCTGACCTCTTTGCGACCAGGTATTTGACGGCTGGGATCAGCGGGTTGGCGGAAATCGCCTGACGCAACCGGAGCACGCGATCCTGCAAAGGAGCATCGGCCTGGTCTTTCCAGAGCCTGGCCGACAGGACCGGAGCGACATTGACCGTCGCGGAAATCGTGCCGGCGTAGTTGTCTGCGCCGGCAGCGGCGAGTGTCGCCTCGTTGCTGGGGAAGACGGCGAAGTTCGGTATCTCGGCCAGCTGACGGGTATAGTCGAGCTCGCCTGAGCTGTCCTTGGCGCCCTTGATGCGGTCCGGAAACGCTTCGGCAAGCCTCGCGGCAAAGGCCGGGCTGAAGGTGATGCCGGTCATCTGCGGAAAATTGTAGAGATAGATCGGGATCGGGCTTTTCGCGGTGCCTTGGACGAGCCGCGCAAACCAGGCGAAAAGCCCGTCGTCCAAAGCTGGCTTATAGTAATAGGGTGGCAAGACCAGCGCTGCCGTATAGCCGAGGCGATCGGCAAGTGTCGTCAGGGCGATCGTCGTCTCGAGATCCGGCGTTCCCGTGCCGACCATCAGCCTTTTCGTATCCAGCGCCTCGGCGGCGGCAACCATGACGGCACGGCGCTGCTCGAAGGAAAGCGAGTTGGCTTCGCCGGTCGTCCCAAGCACATTCAGGCCATCACAGCCATTGTTCAGGCACCAGCTGGCATGTTCGACAAAGGCTGCGGTATCGATCCGGCCCTTATCGTCGAACGGCGTCGGCACGGCGGCAACGACGCCACCGAATTCTGTCACAGACATGTCTCGTTCCTGTTGCTGAAGTGTTGCTAGGCTACGGTTGCTGCTTTCTCGAAGGCGGCAACGAACGGGTGGTCCAGCGCTGTGGAGCATCCCTTGCTCCAACCGCCCGGCGATCCCATTCCAGTGACGTCGGAGCCGAAGAACTCTTTGTTGACGGCGATGAAACGGCGCTGGCTGTCAGGGATTTCTTGGTCCCAGACAATGGCGTCGACAGGACAGATCGACAGACAAAGGCCGCAATTTATGCATTCTTCGGGGTGGATGTAGAAGGTACGACCACCTTCGTAGATGCAGTCCACGGGGCAGGCCGCGGTGCAGTCGCCGTCCTTCACGTCGATGCAGGGCTCTGTAATGACATAGGCCATGTTGCTTGCCTCTGAGGAGTTGCTTGCAAGACCAATGTTTCAGAGTTTCTCCTGGCGAAGAAGCATAGATATTCGCAACAGCGGTTGCCAAAAAGGCAACGTTTGGCGGCTGGCGGCGTTCTGCCGCAATCAGCTCAAAGTCTCGTTGGCGCGTGACGACATCATCGACATTGCCCGGTCGCTGGCCGGGGCGGGCAGGTGAGGGAGTCCCGGATCTGCTATGGCGATCGATCGCACGCAAAGCGATGCCCGCCACGAAGATGTTCGCGGCGGGCCGTTTTCATTGGAGGCGTCGTGCGACGGTGCCTTATTGGCGGATCGCTGGTTGCGGCGTCACTCACCTGTAACCGGCACGGGCCGCTCTTCGGCGGTGAAGAACACGTCGGCGTGCATGTCTTCCTTACGCAATCCGCGCGCAAAAGTCGTATCCATCGCCGCATCGACCATCGGTGGCGGGCCGGCCACATACGCTTTCCAGCCGTCCAAGTCCGAAAGGTCCTTTCCTACGGCCTGGGTCACGAAACCGGTGCGATACTGCCCGGACTGCGCTTCCGACAGCACCGGGACGAAGGTGAGATTAGGATGCCGTTTAGCGAGCGCCTGAAAGTGCTCGACCAGATAGAGGTCGCGTTCGCCCCGGACACCGAAGTAGACATGGATCGGTTGCTTCACGCCGTGGGCGAGAGCGGTTTCGACAATTGCCTTGATTGGTGCCAGCCCAGAGCCGCCTGCGATGCACAGGATCGGGCCGGAATGGTGCTGGCGCAGGTAGGAGGACCCTAGTGGAAATTCGAGCGTTGCCTTGTCGCCGGACTTCAGCCTGCTGTGCACATGCTGCGATGTGACGCCCCCCGGAACGCGGCGAATGTGGAACTCAAGGCCGTCATCGCCATCCCGATTGGCCATGGAGTAGCTGCGGGCAGGCGCTCCATCAAAGCTGAGCTGCGCATATTGCCCCGCGGCAAACCGCAAACAGGGCCCGTCCTCCATCGTAATCCGGACGAACTTGATGTCGTGGGTGAGGTCATCGAGATTGGTCACGATGCCCTTAAGCCGTCGCGGTGGCTGGACGGCATCGTTGTCGTCGCTGCCAAGCCATGCCACGGCCGTACTCGTTATGGGAAGCGCCCGGCATGCGAGGATCAGGCCATCGGCTTTCTCTTCATCGGTAAGCGCGAAGCGCGAATGCTGGAGCTGTTCCACCTCCCCCTCGACCAGCCGAGACTTGCAGGAGCCGCAGCGCCCGGACTTGCAGCCATGAGGGTAAGGAATTCCGGCAGCGAGTGCCGCGTCGAGGATGGTCTGCCCGACCTGGACCTCAAGGCTCGTCCGGGCCGGCCGGATGTCGACGAGTTTGGCTGTCATATCAAAGCTTCCCTCAAACGTCTTTCGACAGACGAAGCGCCGTTATCAGCGCTGGCTTCTGGCTTTCGAAGGTGCCGTAGAAAACCTCGTCGTTGATGATCGTGATGGGCGCTACCCGCACCCCTGTGCGTGCTTTCGCCTCCTCGGTGATCTCCGGATCGGAAAGGTCACGCTCGTCAAACGCGAGGTCCTCCCTAAGAAGCCAATTCTTCAGCGCGCGGCAATCCGGGCAGTTCGGCGCGGTGTAGATGAGGATATGCGGTGTGCTGGCTTCGGTCATGTTTTGCCTTTCTGTGAATTCCACATGATTTCGCTTGCAGCCGGTCGCCCTGGAACGGCCGGACTGAGGAAGATGGCCGTCAGGGTGCGGCTTCCAGCGCTTGTAAGGTCAAGGAGTGTTTTTGCATTAGTCGCGGCGTGGCGCGCCGGCGCTGTCTTCCATCACCTCAACGGGCGTGCGACTGCGCCGAGGCGAGGCTGGATCGACAGATCCTCATCCTCCGGATCAGTCTCGAGGCCTTGCAGGATTGGGCAATGGGGGCGGTGGTCGCCGTGGCAGGCGTTGACCAGCATTGTGAGCGTATGGGCCATGTCCTGAAGACCCTTGATCTTCTTTTCCAGTTCGTCGATGTGGCCCTGCGCCAGGCGCTTGATCTCGGCGCTCTGCCGGGTCTCGTCACGCCACAGGCCGAGAAGATCGCTGATCTCGGCAACCGAAAAACCGAGATCGCGCGCGCGGCGGATGAAGCGCAGCATATGCACGTCGGTGTCCGAATAATCGCGGTAGCCAGACGACTTTCGGTCAGCAGCCGGAATGAGGCCGGTCTGCTCGTAGTAACGAATCATCTTGGCCGAAACGCCCGATGCTTTTGATGCCTGTCCAATGTTCATCAGTATTCTCCCTAAAATGGTGCAGCAGCCGACCCGGATATTGGGTTGGCTGCTGCGGTTCGTCAGTTCGCCACTTTGAACGTGCGCAACCGCAGCGCATTGCCGAGCACGAACACACTCGATAGTGCCATGGCGCCCGCGGCAAAGACTGGCGACAGCAAGATGCCGTAGGCCGGGTGGAGAACGCCCGCCGCGACCGGGATCAGAGCCGTGTTGTAGGAAAACGCCCAGAACAGATTTTGCCGGATGTTGCCGATCGTCGCCTTTGACAGAGCGATCGCGTTCGGTACGCCCTGCAGGCTGCCGGACATCAGGACCACGTCCGCCGCCTCGATTGCGATGTCCGTACCTGTGCCGATGGCGAGACCCACATCCGCCTCCGCCAGCGCCGGGGCGTCGTTAATGCCGTCGCCGACGAAGGCGACCTTGCCGAACTTGGCCCTGAGGCGGCGAACCGCATCGACCTTGCCGTCCGGCAGCACTTCCGCCACCACCTCGTCGATCCCCAGCCGAGCCGCTATGGCCTTGGCCGTGCGGGCATTGTCGCCGGTGATCATCGCGACCTTGAGGCCGAGATCGTGCAGGGCCTTGATTGCCGCAGGCGTGGTGTCCTTGATCGGGTCGGCCACGGCGATGATCGCCGCGAGCTTGCCGTCGATCGCGGCATAGAGGGGCGACTTGCCCTCGTTGCCCAGACGCTCGGCAACCCTGGAGAACGCTGCCACGTCATGGCCGAGTTCGACCATGTACCGGTCTGCGCCGATTTCAACGCGCTTGCCGTCCACCATGGCCTTGACGCCGAAACCCGTCACCGATTCGAAGTCCGACACGGCCGGCAGCGAGATGCCTTCCCCGGTGGCCGCGTCCACGATCGCACGGGCAATTGGGTGTTCCGATTTGGTCTCGACGGCGGCGACAAGACCGAGCACGTTCGACCGGTCGAAACCAGCAGCCAGTTCCAGATCGGTCAGGGCCGGCTTGCCCTCGGTCAGAGTACCAGTCTTGTCAAGCGCCACGACCTTGGCGTCCTTCAACAACTGGAGCGCTTCCCCCTTACGGAAGAGCACACCGAGTTCGGCGCCGCGACCGGTGCCAACCATGATGGAGGTCGGCGTCGCCAGACCCATGGCGCACGGGCAGGCGATGATCAGGACGGCGACGGCATTGACCAGCGCGAAGGTAAGCGCGGGCGACGGGCCGAAGTAGAGCCAGGCCGCATAGGTCAGCGCCGCTACGGCGAAGACTGCCGGTACGAACCACATGGTGACCTTGTCGACCAGCGCTTGGATTGGCAGCTTGGAGCCCTGAGCCTCTTCAACCATGCGGATGATCTGCGAAAGCACCGTATTGCCGCCGACCGCCGTCGCGCGGAACGCGAACGCGCCCTTCTGGTTGACCGTGCCGCCGACGACCTCGCTACCCACCGACTTCGAAACCGGGATCGGCTCGCCTGTAATCATCGACTCGTCTACATAACTGGCACCTTCGACCACCTCGCCATCGACGGGCAGACGTTCGCCGGGACGAACCTCGACGATATCGCCGGAAACGACCGAGCCGATAGGCAGATCGACAGCCTTGCCGTCCCTGCGGACGCGCGCCGTCTTGGCTTGAAGTCCAGCCAGGCGCTTGATCGCTTCGGATGTCCGGCCCTTCGCGCGGGCCTCGAGCAGGCGACCGAGCAGAATAAGCGTCACGATGACCGCGGCTGCTTCAAAATAGACGTTGATCGTTCCGGGCGGCAGGAAGCCGGGTGCGAAGGTCGCGACCAGCGAATACCCATAGGCTGCTAGCGAACCGACCGCCACAAGCGAGTTCATGTCCGGGGTAAGACGCCAAAGTGCCGGGAGCCCCTTGTCATAGAAACGAATACCCGGAATGAAGAGCACAAGCGTTGTCAGTGCGAACTGGATGTACCAGCTCCACTGCATGCCAATCGTCGATTCGATGAGGCCGTGCACACCCGGAATGAGGTGCGATCCCATCTCGATGAGAAAGATGGGCGCGGTAAGCACCGCCGCGACGGTGAAGTCACGGGTCAGTTCGTGTCGCTCTGCTTCCTTCTTCTCTGTTCGCTCGGCGTTCTCATCCTCACTGCCATTGCCGGCGGCCGCGCCGATCATCTTTGCCTCGTAACCGGCATCTTCGATCGCCGCAATCAGGGTCGCCGCATCGGCGTTTCCGTGGATCGTGGCCCGCTCTGTCGCCAGATTGACGACCGCTTCCGTCACGCCGGGGATTGCCTTCAGAGCGCGCTCGACGCGGCCGACGCAGGATGCGCAGGTCATACCCTCGATCGATAGTTCCGTGGGACCAGCCGAACCGGCAGATTTCGCCGGCACGGAATAACCGACGTTTTCGATGGCCTCGACAAGCTTTTCTCGGCCGACGGCCGATTTGGTCGTGATGCTCGCCCGTTCCGTCGCCAAGTTGACCGACGCGGTCTCAACACCTGGTACGGCCTTCAGGGCTCTTTCGACACGCCCAACGCAGGACGCGCAGGTCATACCCTCGATGGGCAGCGATATTGTTCCAGACAAGTCTGTTGCTCGAACGGGGGCATTCATAGCCGCTCCTTTTCTCGTTCCGAAATTCAAGTTCGGACGGAAGGTGAGGCTTCCAACAATGGGAAGGTCAATAGCAAATTTTCCATTTCTGCACCTCTTGACCTTGCCATTGTTGGAAGCCTCACCTTGAGCGTCATGAGACCCAAACCAAGGAGAATTCTCATGGAACTCAGAATCGAGAACATGACCTGCGGCGGCTGCGCCAAATCCGTGACAAGGGCGATCCAGTCAGTCGATCCCAACGCCAAGATCGAGACCAATCCTGCCGCCCGCACGGTCAAGGTCGAGACGACCGCGACCTCGGCGGCCCTTCAAAGGGTTCTCGGGGAAGCCGGCTATCCGGCAACCGCGAACGGAACGGGAGCGATATGATGAACAAGCTCACCCCGATCTTCATCGCAGGTGCGATCGCCATCAGTGCGGGCCTTGCGATCGCGCAGAGCCAAATGAACAAGGACGATCCCATGCAAGGTCACGATATGTCGGGAATGAACATGTCGGATTTGGAGGTGCCGGCCTCCGACAACCCGTCCACGAAAGCTTACAGAGCCGCCAACGACAGCATGCATGAGATGATGGTCGAGTTCACCGGCGATGCCGACATCGACTTCATGCGCGGCATGATCCCGCACCATCAAGGCGCGATCGAAATGGCGAAAGTCGTGCTTGAATACGGCAAGGACCCGGAGGTCCGCAACCTCGCCGAAGAGGTGATCAAGGCCCAGGAAGGCGAGATCGCCATGATGAAGAAGTGGCTCGCCGACCGCGGCAAGTAGCAACCGGAGGGTGGCTCTCAGGAGCCGCCTAAGAAAAAAACTCAAGACATAGTTGAGCGGCCTCGCCGTTGACTGTGAAATGACAGAGAGGAAGACGATCAATGCACCGGCGGACTTTTCTGGCGAGCCTTGCGGGTCTCGTCGTTGCCGGGCCCGCGGCAGCCCAGATGAAGCACGATATGGCCGGCATGAGCGGCCACGGTAATCACAACATGCCCGCGACGGGCACCAATCCGGTTTTGCCGGAAGGCCAGCCGCTCAAGGAGTTGCCACGGCTGTCCAACCAGTCGGCCGTGCCGGGCGTATTCAAAGCAGAGCTGGCAGCAGAACCAGGCGTCGTACGGTTCGCCGAAGGGCTCGATACGCCTGTGCTTCTTTACAACGGCACCAACCCCGTGATCGAGGCAAGTGAGGGCGACAAAGTCGAGATCAGCTTCAAGAACAAGATTCCAGGCGAACCCACGACGGTCCATTGGCATGGCATGCCAGTGCCGGCCGACCAGGATGGCAATCCGATGGACCCCGTAACCTCGGGTGGCGAGCGCATCTATGCGTTCGAACTGCCGGAAGGCAGTGCGGCATCTTACTGGTTTCATCCCCATCCCCACGGCTTGACCGCAGAGCAGGTCTATCGCGGACTCGCGGGTATCTTTCTGGTCAAACCGAAGGACGATCCCATCCCGCCGGAATATGGCGACACGATCCTGATGCTCACCGATCTCAGAATTGCCGCCGACGGGAAGATACCGCAAAGCACGATGACCGATCTTATGAACGGCCGCGTCGGGGATCATGTGCTCGTCAATGGGCAGAAGAACCCGGCGATGGCCGTAGCGCTTGGCGAAAGGCGCCGTCTACGTCTCTACAACGCGACGAATGCGCGCTTCCTGCGGCTGAAGTTCGAGAATGCCAGCATGACCGTGATCGGAACGGACGGCGGTCTGATCGAAGCGCCCGTCGCCGTCGATGAACTGCTGCTCACGCCGGCCGAGCGCGTTGAATTGATTGTTTCCTTCGACAAGCCGGGAGCGGCCAGGCTCACGACGCTCGAATATGAGCGCGGTTGGATGGGGCCGGGCAAGCCGAACGAGGCCGGCATGGTCCTGCTGACGGCAAACGTATCGGATGAGGCGGTGGCTGCGATGCCGCCCCTGCCGGCAAAGCTGCGCTCCATTGAATCTCTTGGGAATCCGGTTGTCACGCGCCGGTTTGTGCTCACGGAATCCATGGGCGGAATGGACCACGGCAACATGTCGATGCAGGGCATGGATCACTCCAACATGTCCATGCCCTCCGACAGCATGGAGATGAAGTTCCTGATCAACGGTGCCAGTTTCGACATGAACCGCATCGACGAAGTCTCGAAAGTCCGACAGGTCGAGCTTTGGGAGGTCGTCAACGAGGCCGATATGGATCATCCGTTCCATGTGCATGGGACGCAGTTTCAGATCGCAGAGCACGAGAAGGACGGGAAGGTAACCACGCCATCCTATCGCGCGTGGAAAGATACCGTGAACATCGTGGCCGGCGAGACGGTCCGGATTTTGCTGCGCCAGGATCTGCCGGGGTCGCGCATGTATCACTGCCACATCCTCGAGCACGAACAACTCGGTATGATGGGTACGGTCGACGTTCGAGCCTAGTCTGGATCAGCGAATGAAACAAAGGCCCGCCGCGAAGATGTTCGCGGCGGGCCTTTGTCATTGGGGGGCGAACGACGGGACCTCATGCAGGCGGGCCGACCACATCAGGGGGGGCTGCATTCCAATGACCTTTTCGGACCAGGGATCTCAGCCCGTCGCCAAATGTCAGAATATGGTGTTGGAAGGCGGTGTCTCTGCTGATCGAACACGCTTGCGCTCCGCCGTAGCTAATTTATGTGCCGGGCTCATCGGTCTTTTCCTTAAGCGGGCGGCGGTGGATTCACTCCGTCATGACTGAATCGCGGGCTGGGCCGATGCATCTGGCCGTTGGGTCGCGACATTGTCGTGTGTTGTGATTGCTCACTCTTTGGGTAGATTGGGGCTCGACATATCAATGTGGACTAATTCTCGCTCTGAATGAGACTGCGAGCTTCGTCCCGTCTCCAGGTAGTTCAAGTACATGACCTCTCGTACGCCGAAAGCCAACGTTGCAAAGCAGGACGACCTCGCAAAACGAGTTAGTCCAGCGGTATCCGACCAGCCCTTGGATCATTCCTCTCTGTCGCACAACGAGATCACAATTCTAGCGGAAACCTTCCGCCTGCTCGGCGATCCGTCCCGACTGAAGATCCTCCTAAGCTGTCTGGCCGGGCCCATATCGGTGGGCGACATCGCCGAAAGACTGGATCTGTCGCTGTCCCTTGTCAGCCATCACCTGCGCCTTTTGCGAGGAGCGCGTCTCGTCAAGGGCGTGCGTCAGGCCAAGCAGATATTCTACGAGATCGCCGACCAGCACGTCAGCCAAGTGCTGCAGGACATGGCAACGCACATCTCGGAAGACCATGCGGACGAGTGAACTCGGCCAGCACAGCGGCGCCTCAGTCGACGTATTGCCGGCAGAGTCTGCGGACGTCGATGGCGCCCACCCGGCCGTCGTCCCAAATGCCAACACGGATAGGCGCCAGGGATTTTAATCGACTAACACTTGAATAGATGTTCAATTGTGATATCGACTTCTTTCGAAGCCACGCAGCTGACTAAGGGCGAACACGCCCCAGCTGCGCCGGCGAGAAAGGAGATCGGAATGACAACAGCACTTTCAACGTCGAGCGTAGGTGAACGGCTCGGCTTCCGCGTCGACGGCATGGATTGCGCAAGCTGCGTGGGCAAGATCGAGACTGCGTTGGGCCGTTTGGGGGGAATCTCCGACGTCGCCGTCAACTTCGCCAACGAGACATTGGCGCTTTCGCGCGACCCCTCCAGCAAGACGACAGCGAAGGACATCGCCAGGAAGATCCGTTCGCTGGGATTTGATGTCACGGAGCTGTCGGCATCCGCAGTCCCTTCGGCGCCAGCCGAGCGCTCGGGCTCTCATACCGGGCATGACCACAGCGGCTGCTCCGGCACCGACGATCACAAGCAAGATCACGGGCATGGTCATCATGATCATGATCACGGAAGTTGCGGCGGACATGATCACGCGGCACATGCTTCCACCCCACGCGCCGCGCCAAGCTCCCCGCCCAACGTTTCGATGCGGGTCGAGGGTATGGATTGCGCGAGCTGCGTCGGCAAGATCGAGGTCGCGCTGGCCCGCATGAGCGACGTCTCGGATGTGCGCGTAAACTTCACGACAGAAACGCTTGAGCTCACGCTTGCCGCCGGCTCGATCGCCAAGGTCGGCGACATTGAGAGGATGATCAAGAGTCTCGGCTTCGGGGTGTCTGACACACGCCAGATGTCGTCTTTATCCGACGCTGCTGTCGAGGCCGTACCGGTGCCGGCGATACGCAATCAGCGCTGGTGGCAGACCCGCAAGGGCAAGCATGTTCTCGGTCTCGGCCTACTAATGGGCTCGGCTTATGCCATCGCCCAATTCATCCCGCTCTACGCGGAGTGGATCTTTGCCGCTGCCGTCGTGGCAGGGGTTATCCCGTTCGCCCGCAAGGCCTTCGCACTTGCAATGTCCGGGTCTGCGTTCTCGATTGAGACGCTGATGTCGGTGGCCGCAATCGGCGCCCTTGTCATCGGAGAGGCGGAAGAAGCCGCTGCGGTCGTATTTTTGTTCGCTGTCGGCGAGCTCCTTGAAAGCGTGGCCGCAGGGCGAGCGAGGGCCGGCATCAAGGCGCTTGCGTCACTCGTGCCGAAGACGGCGGTTCTGATTGATCCCAATGGCGGCCAGCGTAGCGTTCCTGCAGCTGCCCTGCGCGTGAACGATCGTGTGCTGGTGCGTCCGGGTGACCGCGTACCGGCTGACGGGCAAATCGTCCAGGGGGCCTCCAGCCTGGACGAGTCTCCCGTCACCGGCGAATCCATGCCGCGCGCAAAGGCAAGGGGGGACAGCATTTTTGCCGGTTCGATCAACGTCGACGGTGTTCTTCAGGTTTGCGTCAAGAAAACGGCCGCCGACAACACCATCTCGCGCATCATCCATCTCGTTGAGCAGGCTCAGTCCTCCAAGGCGCCGACCGCGCGCTTCATCGAGAAGTTCAGCCGCTACTACACCCCTGCCGTGATGCTCATCGCTGCCCTGATTATCATGGTGCCCCCCCTGGCCATGGGCGCGGACTGGGATACGTGGCTATACCGCGGCCTCGCGCTGCTGCTGATCGCTTGCCCCTGCGCGCTGGTACTGTCCACCCCCGCCGCGATTGCCTCGGGCCTGGCTGTCGGCACACGCCGCGGCCTGCTGATCAAGGGAGGCAACGCGCTCGAAACCATAGGCAAGGTAAACGCCATCGCCTTCGACAAGACGGGCACATTGACCGAGGGCAAGCCGCGCGTCACTGAAGTCTTCGCTTGTGGGAAGAATGAAGAGAACGACGTTCTTGCACTTGCCGCGGCAGTGGAAAGTGGTTCGAACCACCCGCTCGCGCAGGCGATCGTAGGGCATGCGGGAGCCGCCGGGATCGCTATCCCGCCCGCAAACGACGCATCCGCGACGGCCGGCAAGGCGGTACATGCCACGGTCGGCGGCCGTCGCCTGGCTATCAGCTCTCCGACACATGCCGCACAGGCAGTAACCCTCGGGGTCTTGGAGCAAAAGGCCATCGAGAAGCTTGAGGAGGGCGGCAATACCGTCGCGGTTCTCTTCGACGAGCAGGCGAGGGAAGTCCTTGGTCTTGTCGGCCTGCGCGATGAGCCGCGACGTGATGCGCGCGAGGGTGTCGCCCAACTCAAGGCAATGGGTATTCGCTCTGTCATGCTGACCGGCGACAATCGGCGCACCGCCCAAGCGATCGCCAAGGACCTCGGGATCGAATGGAAGGCCGAGCTTCTACCCCAAGATAAGCTCAATCTCGTCAACGAGTTGAAGCAGAAGTCCAGGGTGGCGATGGTCGGCGATGGCATCAACGATGCCCCGGCTCTGGCGACGGCCGATGTCGGCATCGCCATGGGTGGCGGCACCGACGTGGCGATCGAGACAGCGGATGCCGCCCTTCTGAAGAGCCGTGTCACCGACGTCGCCCATCTCGTGGCACTTTCGCGCGCTACCATGGCCAATATTCACCAGAATGTGGTCTTTGCCCTGGCGCTGAAGAGCCTCTTCCTGGTCACCAGCATCCTCGGCATCACGGGTCTCTGGATCGCTGTTCTCGCCGACACTGGCGCCACCGCGATCGTGACACTGAACGCGCTGCGGCTTCTGCGCTTCAAGGGCGCGAAATCGGCCGATGGTGGCCGGGACGAAGGCTTGCCTTCGCGCCCACTGGTCCCGGCCGAGAGCCGTTGACTGATCGCGTCAGGCAAGCCGCCGATCATACGTGATTGGCGGCTTCCCACCTGCTGGACCACTTCGCAGCAAAGCCGATCCACGGCGCCCATCCGAAGACGAACTCCTCTCATCCAAACTATGTCGGCGAAGTAAAGCATGCCGTTGGCCGCGACGGATGCGTCACGGGCCTCTTCGGAAATAACTTTCTAGGGGCCTTGACCTTTCCATCGTTGGAAACCGCACCTTCGTCAAAGAATCGTCCGCTGCCGTCGCCTGCCGGCCGGGCGCGTGCACAAATGAAGGTGAACGAGCATGAGTAAAAAAGCCGCCATCCTGTTCTTAGCCGGTGTCGCCGTCGCCGGGGGCACTTTTGCCCTTGTCTATGGCGATGAAGCGGGAACCTACACCAGTCGCCTCTTTGAGCTTGCCTCGTCGGCCAGTGCGTCCGAGGCAGTCGCGGCCGGAACCGGGGGAACGCCCACGCCCCAGGTTCCGGTCGCCGAGGTTATCACACGCGAGGTTGCGCCTTCGGTGGAGTTCACCGGCCACCTCGAAGCGGCCAGGGCGGTTGACCTGCGCCCGCGTGTCGGCGGCGCCATCGACGTCGTAAGTGTTCCCGAAGGCGGTCTCGTGCGCCCGGGTCAGCTCCTGTTCCAGATCGACCCCAGGCCGTTCCAGGTTGCCCTGGATGCCGCCAAGGCTCAGTTGAAACAGGCGACCGTTCTGCTTGATCATGCAGACATCGCTTTCGGGCGAGCCGAATCGTTGGCGCCGAACGGCACGGTGTCGCGCAAGACCTTTGACGATGCTGAGGCCACCCGCCGCCAGCGCCAGGCACAGGTCGAAATCGCCAAGGCAGCCGTGGCCGCCGCCGATCTCGATCTGTCTTTCACGCGCGTCACGGCTCCGATTGGCGGGCGGGTCGACCGGGTGCTTGTCACCGAAGGCAACCTGGTTACCGGCGGCAATGCGGGAGCTTCTACGCTTCTCACCACGATTGTCTCGACGGACCCCGTCCACGTCTATTTCGATATAGACGAGGCCACCTTTCTCGATTTCGTTGCTCGGGCCCGCCCAAACGAGAGCGAAGATGCAACCGAGAAACTACCAGTGCAGGTCGGTCTTATGACCGATGCCGGTTTCCCCCATGCCGGCGTCCTCGACTTCATCGGCAACCGTGTCGAACGGAGCACCGGCACGATCCGAGCCCGGGCCATCGTCCAGAACCCGGATGGTCGGCTAGCTCCCGGTCTCTTTGCGCGGGTGAACCTGGTTACGGCGGAGCCGGCTCACACCGTGCTGATCGACGATCAGGCGATCGGTATCGATCAGGGCCGCCGCTATGTGCTGGCGCTTGGGCTCGAGAACAAGGCCGAGTACCGCCCGGTTGAACTCGGACCGATGATCGACGGTTTGCGCGTTGTCTCTAGCGGCCTCAAGCCGGGCGAGAAGATCATTATCAAGGGGCTCGTTCGTCCCGGAATGGAAGTGGACCCGCAGATGATTTCGATGCTGCCAGGCCAATCCGCCGATGGCGACCGGGCGGCGGCTGAAACCCAGGAGGCACGTCGATGAATATCCCTCGCTTCTTCGTCGATCGCCCGATCTTCGCGGTCGTTCTGTCTGTCTTGATGCTGATCGCCGGTGGCCTGACGCTCCTGAAGCTGCCATTGAGCGAGTACCCCCAGGTGACCCCGCCCACCGTGCAGGTCACCGCAAGCTATCCGGGCGCCAATCCCGAGGTGATCGCCGAAACGGTTGCCGCACCGCTGGAACAGGTGATCAACGGCGTCGAGAACATGCTCTATATGAGCTCGCAGGCCGCGACCGACGGACGCATGACGCTGACGGTGACTTTTCAGCAGGGCACCGATCCCGACATGGCGCAGATCCAGGTGCAAAACCGCGTCTCCCGCGCGCTTCCGCGTCTGCCGCAGGAAGTGCAGCGGATCGGCGTCGTGACGCAGAAGACCTCGCCCGACATCCTGATGGTCGTGCATCTCGTCTCGCCCGACGACCGCTATGATCCTCTCTACCTCTCGAACTTCGCCACTTTGCAGGTGCGTGACCAGCTTGCGCGCCTGTCAGGTGTGGGTGACGTTCTGGTCTGGGGTGCTGGCGAATATTCGATGCGGATCTGGCTCGATCCGGCCAAGGTGGCGGCGCGCGGCCTGACTGCCTCCGACGTGGTGGCGGCAATCCAGGAGCAGAACGTCCAGGTGGCAGCCGGCTCGGTCGGCCAGCAGCCGGACGCCTCGGCGGCGCTCCAGGTCACGGTCAATACCCTTGGCAGGCTTTCGAACGAGGAGCAGTTCGGCGACATCGTCGTCAAGACGGGTGTCGACGGCCAGATCACCCGTCTGCGGGATGTTGCCCGTATTGAACTTGGTGCGGACTCCTACGCGCTGCGCAGTCTTCTTGACGGCAAGCCGGCGCTGGCGCTGCAGATCATCCAGAGCCCCGGCGCCAACGCGCTCGACGTGTCGAGCGCCATTCGCGGCACCATGGAAGAACTACAGAAAGGTTTTCCTGAGGGTATAGAGTATCGCATCGCTTACGACCCTACCGTCTTCGTCAAGTCTTCTCTGGAAGCCGTGGTGATGACACTGCTCGAAGCCACCGCGCTGGTCGTGATCGTGGTCGTGCTCTTCCTTCAGACTTGGCGCGCCTCGATCATCCCGCTGGTTGCCGTGCCGGTATCGTTGGTCGGCACATTCGCCTTTATGTACATGTTCGGCTTCTCGCTGAACACGCTGTCGCTGTTCGGGCTCGTACTGTCGATCGGGATCGTGGTCGACGACGCCATCGTCGTCGTCGAGAACGTCGAGCGTCACATCGCGTTGGGCGAAACGCCGAAGGAGGCAGCGTGCAAGGCCATGGACGAAGTGACCGGACCGATTATTGCCATTACTTCGGTGCTGTCGGCCGTGTTCATTCCGTCAGCATTCCTGTCCGGCCTGCAAGGGGAGTTCTATCGACAGTTCGCTCTCACGATCGCAATCTCGACGATCCTGTCGGCGGTCAACTCTCTCACGCTTTCTCCTGCGCTCGCAGGCGTGCTCCTGAGGCCGCACCACGGCGACGTGAAGCGCGACCGGCTGACGATCATAATCGACACCCTGTTCGGGCGGTTCTTCCGGTCGTTCAACCGCTTCTTCGACAGCGCCTCGAATGCCTATGTCTGGTCGGTGCGCCGCGCCGTGAGGCTCAGCGCGCTCGTCCTGCTGGTTTACGCCGGTTTGGTCGGAATGACATGGATGGGGTTCCAGACTGTGCCCAACGGGTTCGTGCCGGCACAGGACAAGTATTACCTTGTCGGCATCGCCCAGCTTCCGACCGGAGCCTCGCTCGATCGGACCGAGGCGGTCGTCAAGAAAATGTCGGAGATCGCGCTTGCCGAACCGGGTGTTGAAAGCGTCGTCGCGTTTCCGGGTCTTTCGGTCAATGGCATGGTCAATATTCCGAACGCCGCGGTGATATTCACGATGCTCAAGCCCTTTGACCAGCGCAAGGATCCATCCCTGTCGGCGTTTGCCATAGCTGGTCGCCTGATGGGCAAGTTCAGTCAGATACCCGATGGTTTTGCCGGCATCTTCCCGCCACCACCTGTTCCGGGCCTCGGCTCGACCGGCGGTTTCAAGATCCAGATCGAGGATCGGGCGGGACTTGGCTTCGAGGCGCTGGCGCAAGCGCAGGGCGCGATCATGGGCGGAGCGATGCAAACACCTGAGCTGGCTGGCATGCTCGCGAGCTTCCAGGTGAATGCGCCGCAGGTGCAGGTGGACATCGACCGGGTGAAGGCGAAGTCGCAGGGGGTGCCGCTCAACACGATCTTCGAGACGTTGCAGGTCAACCTTGGCTCGCTCTACGCGAACGACTTCAATCGCTTTGGCCGCACCTACCGCGTGATGGTCCAGGCGGACGCACCATTCCGTATGCAGCCGGAGGACATCGGCCGATTGAAGGTGCGGAACGCGGCGGGGGAAATGATCCCGTTGTCGGCCCTGCTGACCATCAAGCACAGCTCCGGGCCGGATCGCGTCATGCATTACAATGGGTTCCCGTCGGCCGATATCAGCGGTAGCCCGGCGCCCGGATATTCGTTCGGGCAAGCGACCGCGGCCATAGAACGGGTCGCATCGGAAACGCTGCCACCCGGCATGGCCTTTGAGTGGACGGACCTCGCCTATCAGGAGAAACAAGCCGGTAACACGGCTCTGTACGTCTTCCCACTGTCTGTTTTGCTCGCGTTTCTGATTCTGGCGGCGCAGTACAACAGTTGGTCATTGCCGTTCGCCGTGTTGCTGATCGCCCCGATGGCGTTGCTTTCCGCGATCGCAGGCGTCTGGTTTACCGGCGGCGACAACAACATCTTCACGCAGATCGGCTTCGTCGTTCTCGTGGGTCTCGCTGCCAAGAATGCCATCCTGATCGTCGAGTTCGCTCGAGCGAAGGAAGACGAAGGCGTCGATCCCCTAAACGCCGTGCTGGAAGCGGCCCGGCTTCGCTTGCGGCCAATCCTGATGACCTCACTCGCCTTCATCGCCGGTGTCGTGCCACTCGTGATCGCGACGGGGGCGGGTGCCGAGATGCGTCACGTCATGGGCATCGCCGTCTTCGCCGGCATGCTCGGCGTCACCCTGTTCGGCCTCGTCCTGACACCGGTGTTCTACGTCGTCGTGCGCCGCATGGCGATCAGCCGCGAGGCGCGAAGGAGCTCCGGTCCGGTCCTGGAAACGCACGTCTAGGCGATTCGGTGTCTGAAGCTGCACAGAGGGCCTGTCGCTGCCCCTGTGCAGCTTGACATGCCCAAGGCGCCGCCAGTTCCTAGGGTTGCGCATGATGAAACGAAGCCCCATGACGTTGAGCATTGGTGAATTGTCTGCCGCGACTGGCGTCACTTCCTATTCGCTGCTCGGAATGTCAGCGTGCAAATTCCAACCGTGGCAGCGTCAAGCCTCAATTTCTTCATCTCAAGGACTTGACCTTGCAACGGTAGGAAGCCCCATTTGTCGTGGAGGCAAAACAAGGAGGCCTCCATGTATCTCTTTACTGTTCCCAACATGACGTGTGGCGGTTGCGCCAAATCGGTGACCAGAGCGCTGCAGAGCGTCGATGCCGACGCGAAAATCGAGACCGATCCGCCGAAGCGGGAAGTCCGAATCCAGACCTCCGTGCGTGAAGCGGATCTGCGCGCGATTCTGTTTGAAGCTGGCTATCCGGTCGAGGATGAGACGGAAGCCGCCTGACGCTTCTGGCTTGTGTCATTGCAGGCTTGCGCTGGTGATGCAGGCGGCGACGGTGCCTTTGGCAATCTAAGCAAGAGGGCAGCTTTCCGGCTGCCCTCTGTGTTTGTGTCCGGATCCTGGTTACCTTCGCAAGCCAGCCAGAAGCGGCATTGGAGGTAATGCGGCTTCTTCCGAAGGGACAGTGCCGTCCGCTTCATGCTGTAAATACCAGATATCAATCGGCAAGCGCCGTCCAGCGAGCGCTACTTCATTCTGTACCGTCCACAGCGCCCGCGGTGCAGGTTTGCGCAACTGGTTGATCAGCGCCGATGAGACAACAAGCGGCGAACTCAGAGCCTTCGTAAGTGCCTCAAGTCGCTGGGCGACATTGACCGCATCTCCAATGACTGTGAATTCGCTATGGCATCCGCTGTCCAGGATGCCGCCGACAACTGACCCATAGTGCAACCCTATGCCAGCGCTCAGGGCGGGAAACCCGCTTACTAAACTCTGGTGCTTCCAGTCGCGCAATGCATGGACCAGGTCCAGAGCACAAGCCAGCGCACGGTCCGCATCATCCTTCATTGCTGTAGGTTGCCCGAACACCGCCATGACGCCGTCGCCGATGAACTTGTCGACGGTTCCGCCGTGCTCGAAAATAACTCCGGATACGAGATGACGGTATTGTGCCAGGACTGTTGCGAGTTCTCGAGCGGGTGCTGTCTCAGCAAAACTGGTGAAGTCGCGCAGGTCGACGAACATGATCACGGCATTGCGACGTTCGAGTTCGAGGGCCGAACTTCCCTCCTGAAGATCGGCGACGACGAGTGGCGAGAAGAACCGGGAAAGATTCAGGCGTCGCCTGTCTGCCAACAGCGCCTCCTTTCGCGTTCTGTCGTGATCCCTAGCCAAGAGGTAGATGGCAAAGGCGGTGAAGCCATAGCTCACCGTGAGGCCAAGGTCTTGATTGAAAAAGGAAGCAGTAAACGAAACTGCGTTAGCCGTTTGATGCTTGGCCGCGGTAACCGCAAGCATCACGACCCAGGCAACAAGGACGATGCCTGAAAAGACAAGGACCAGCCGACGGTCGAGCTTCAGACCAACATGATTGAGGAGAATGAACGCGACAACGAGACCGGTGGTTGTAACATTGTGGTTCTCGGTGGTTGGACCGCCAAGAATGTGGGCGTAGAGGATCAGCGCGACCAGCAGCGCATCAAGAACGACAAAAACCGTTATTAGCCAGGATCGGCCGGGCAGGAAGCGGGCACGCGTCACAGATGCGATGCTGATGATCAGGTAGCAGATGACGACGGCGAAATGTGTTCCTTCGGCCCCCGCATCCCCACCAAGCAGGAAATTGGCGAGAAGGATGATGAAGGCGACGAACCGCAGAAGTATTGAGCGGATTTCCCGCTCGAAATCCCAGTCGGCGCTGAGTGAGGACGTCATGTTCTTCTCTGAACGGGCGGGTCGGTTTTGGAGCCTCTCACGGTCAGCCAAGCCCGCTTGCTCTAGGCATCATGAGGGACAAGCCGCGGCCATATTTGAGGCCGCGCTCTCGTTTGTTTCCTATTTGGCCTGCGTGACCGTCAACGTGCCATCGACGCGCTCGGCGATGAACTCGACGCTCGCGCCTTCCCAAAGCTTGTCCATAAGTGTGCCATCCTGAACGCGGAAGACCATTGTCATCGCTGGCATCTCAAGGTCTTTCAGTTCCTCATGAATGAGTGTGACTTTCTTCGCGTTCACGTCCACATTCTTGACGGTTCCCTCGCTGAACTCCGCTGCGAATGCTCCGTCGACTGAGCCGAGCGCGACGGTGGAGGCAAGCGCAAGTTTGATGAGTGCTCTCATTGTTCAGTTCCTTTCAACGTGAATACTTGGCAGCGACGCGGACGTCGCCGTGCATTCCGGCGTCCAATGGTCGAGCGCGACGCGCGTCGATTCTTCGGCGCAGCTCGACCTGCCCGCTTGTCGAAACAGCGCCTGGGACTCTTGTAGGGCTTCCAACGATAGTAAGGTCAAGAGGTTGCACCGCGAACGCCCAGAGGCCCGCGAAAGGAACAGACTTGGATGAATTTACGCCATTTGCCGTGCTTCTTGGATGGTAGCGTCGCCTTAGATTATTGAATGACGCAAGACGCGATATCAAGCCCGCGTCAGGCGGCCATCGACAAAGCGATTTCGTTCCACACCGACCTGGCTGAAGCACGCAGTTCGCGGCGATCATTGGCTGTGAGGTGTTTGCGCTGGAGATGGAAGAGATTGGAAATCGGACCGTGGATGGAGACGAAACGCCGGTATTGCGCCGGTGACTGGAACCGGATCATACCCCGCTCCCGTCGTCATACGGCCAGACGCGAATTCTCTGCCCGATTGTTGAGGCCCTTGCGCGAACGATGCTCGATACCGGGCATCAACTGGGTTTGCCCTTTGACCACCGCCACAGTGAACGCGCAAATTCCGGGCCGAATTTCAAAGCCCATTCCGAGACGGTCTGGAACGAGACCTCGATACCGCGCTCGGCCAGCAGATTCTCGACATGGCGCAGTGATTGCCAGGCTTCGGCATCTGCCCCGAAACGTACCGATGCCCGCCGCCGCCAATGCGGCGGCGGGCGGATGTTGCCGGCTTCAGGATTGTGCTGCCTTAGCTCGTTGCTGGCGATACTGTACGGTCGGGAGGCCGCCCCAGCCCCAGTTGTCGAGATCAACCTCTTCGATCACCACGTAGGTCGATTCAAGTGGCTTGTTCAGGACGTTGAGGAGCACCTCGCTGACACCCTTGATGATCGCGGCCTTCTCTTCTGCGGTGACCGAATTGCGGCTAGGTGCGCTTCCCTCGCGGGTAACCTGTACGGTGACGATAGGCATTGCAGTCTCCTTTTCGAGAGTGATTTGGCATTGTTTCACGGCGACCGCGCGCGTAACTGCGGCGCGGTGCCTTTGACGTACTGATTACCAGCGCCCGGCGTTCTGGCCGCCGTCGACGTGGAGGATCTCGCCGGTCACGAAGCCCGCGTTCTCCAGGTAGAGGACGGCGTCGACAATATCGCGCGTTTCGCCCATCCGGCCGACGGGATGCAGGGTCGAGAGCGCCGCGTGCGTTTCAGGCGGATGCATCGGGGTCTTGATGATGCCCGGGGAGACCGCGTTGACGCGCACGCCGCTCTTGGCGAATTCGATGGCCAGTGCCTGGGTGACGGAGTTCAGGCCACCCTTGGTCAGCGAAGCGAGCGCGGCCGGCACGCCGGCGATGGGCTGATTGACGAGGCTCGTGGTGATGCTGACGATGTGGCCCGAGCCCTGCTTCAGCATCTCGGCGGCAGCGCGCTGAGTGATGTGAAAGAAGCCGGCGACGTTCACGCTAAGGTTCTGATCATAGTCTTCCTGGGTGAAGTCAATGAACGGCTTGGCGGTGAAGACGCCGGCATTGTTGACGAGCGAGTCGATGCGGCCGAATCGCTCCAACCCCTCGCGGACGACACGCTCGGCGGTTTCCGGCTTGCCGATGTCGCCTGCGACGGTGTGGATGCCGGCGTCGGCACTTTCCTTGATCGACCGGGATGTGGCGATGACGCGGTAGTTGCGGTCGCGATAGGCGCGAACCAGAGCGGCGCCGATGCCTTGCGACGCGCCGGTGATAATGACGACCTTCTGTTCGGTGCTCATGTCGTGATCCTCTTTCGATTGCAGCGGCGCCTCTTTTGCGTCCGCCCGACGCCCTCGGCGTTGGTGCAATAGATTTAGATCCATCCGGTATTTGGGAGAATTGCCGATGGTTGAAGGACACTCAACCGTATATCGGCATAATTATCTGAGCGGGCCGGCTTCGGCTGCCAAGCGTGCGAACTCGGCGCGCAGGCGCGGCGTGGCGAAGTCGACGAAGGCGCGAACCTTCGGCACAGACATGCGGCCCTGCGGCACGATCAGATGAACCGGTAGCGGTGGGTGCTCGGCATCGGCGAGCACGATCGTCAGCCGCCCGTCTCTCACATATTCCGCCACGTGATAGGAATAGAGCCTGGTGAGACCGCGGCCGGCGGCCGCCGAAGCGGCCGCGGCGCGCACGCTGTTGACGATGCATCTCGGGGTGAATTGGACCGTCCGCGGAATGGACGAGCCCTCAGCCGGCGTGAAGTTCCAGGAGTCGAAGCCGAAATTGGTGAAGGCGACGATCTGGTGTTTTGCGAGGTCCGCCGGCGTTTCGATGCGGGGATGCGTGGCGAGATAACGTGGCGAAGCGACCACGACACGCCGGACATCGCCACCGAGCCGGGTGGAGATATGGGATGAATCGGCGAGATGGCCGATGCGCAGGGCGATATCGACGCCTTCGTCCACCAGGTTGACGAAGCGATCGAAGAGCAGGAGCTGGGCGGAAACCGCCGGGTGCAGATCAAGAAAGTCGTCGAGGATGGGCCGCAGCACCTCTTCGCCCACGATTGGCGGTGCCGAGACCGTTAACATTCCGCGCGGAGCCAAGCGTTCGCCGCCGGCAAGCATGTCCGCTTCCTCGATATCGACGAGCACCCGTCGGCAGGCGGCGGCATAGCGCTGGCCGGCCTCGCTCAGTTTGAGTGTGCGGGTCGTGCGATGCAGCAGTTCGACGCCCACATGCGCCTCCAGGAAGCTCAGCGCCCGGCTGACCGCTGTCGGCGAGCGCCTCAACCGGCGGGCGGCGCCAGCCAGGCTGCCTTCGTCGATTGCCGTGATGAACACTTTCATTGCATCGATGCGATCCATTATTCTGCCGATCTTCGGGATAGTGACTGCCGATTGACGAGTATTCACCCGAAATTGGCCATAAGTAAATATGGCTGCAGACCCAACCGCGTGTACGCCAACAGATCCAGACCCGCACGCTCAACGAAGGAGACGCGACGATGAAAACCTTCAGCTTCCGGAAACGAGCCGTTCTGCTCGCCACCTCGGTGATGCTCTACTCGTCCACGCCAGTTTTCGTGCCACCCGCGACGGCAACGGACCGCGTCAAAGCACAAGTGGCGGCGGTCGAGGAAACGGCGAAGATCCAGCTAACCCGTAAGAGCGCCGCCTACTGGCAAGTCACCTTTAACAACCCGCCGCTCAACATCATCGGGCCTACCGAAGTGCGCGAGTTGGTGAAAATTCTCGAGCAGGCCGAAGCGGACCCGAACGTCAAGGTCATCGTCTTCGACAGTGCGGTACCGGGCTATTTCATCGCGCATTACGACCTGCTGAAACCGCTCGAAGCGTCCACCGGGATGGAGCCGGGGCCGACGGGCATGCATCCGGTGCCCGACCTGATGGTCCGCCTCAGCCGTCTCAAGGCGGTGACGATCGTATCCATTCGTGGTCGAGCCAGTGGCATCGGCAGCGAACTCGCTCTCGCGGCAGACATGCGTTTCGCCAGCCGTGAGAATGCCGTGCTGTCGCAATTCGAAGTCGGCGCGGGGTTCGTCCCGGGTGGCGGCCCGATGGCCTACCTGCCTCGCCTGGTCGGTCGGGGCCGCGCACTCGAGATCCTGATTGGCGCCGATGACTTCAACGGCGAACTGGCCGAGCGTTACGGCTATGTCAACCGCGCCCTGCCAGACGTCGAACTCGATGGTTTCGTCGACGCCCTGGCAAGGCGCATTGCGTCGTTCGAGCAGCACGCAATTGTCGAGACGAAGAAACTGGTCGATCTCGCCAGCATGCCTCCCGAAGATGAAATGCAGCCAGGATGGGATGCATTCATCACCTCTGTTCAGCGTCCTGCTGCACAAGCGCGGGTCAAGGCCCTTGTTGAACAGGGGCTTCAGCAGCCCGGCGACGTCGAGAAAAGTCTCGGCGCATACACGGCCAAGTACCGGGACTAGAGACCCGACCGACAACCATGAACCGGCGCCGCCGTCCTGCAATTGCATTTTATCGCGGACCCGCAAGTTGTTCGCGCAATGAGTTAACGCGTCCATTCGGTAGTGGTCGATAAAAAGGCTGCCTTGCGAGAAACCCCTTAGTGAATTGCCCGGTGATGGTGCCAGTTTCGCGCTGCACCCCCAGTACAAAGGTATCGACGATACCTTTGTACAATGGATTTGCCGCCGCTGACAGTCGATCTGTACTGCATTCGATCAGCCCGAAAAATAGAGGAGGATGTTCATGTCGGTAATCGCACTTTCCCCGACACGGCGGGACCTGCTTGAGGGGCGCAGACACGCAATGACTTAGGAAGGACGACTGTCATGGGCCAACCCAACACCACACTTGAAGCAAACGTCGAACCCACCGCAGCGGCGGTCGATCTGAAGCTCGAAGTTGTCGGCATTCCGGTTTCGGAAGTCGATCGCGCCAAGCGCTTCTACGGCGGCCTGGGCTGGAGGCTCGATGCAGACTTTGCTGTCGGGGACGCGTTCCGAGTGGTTCAGTTCACGCCGTAGGGCATCAAGGCGGTCGTTCCGCCGTGGACCGCGCTGTCACAAAACCTTCATGCAATCTTCATCTTCGATTGGACTTTGATTAACCCAGGGTAGCTAAACGGCAAGGATCACGTGAAGCCGGAGTATGGCAGTGTCATTCGTATCCAAACCTAAGATCGCTCACCGTGTTTTTCTGCTCGCATGCGTGGCTCTCGCTGGGCTTCTGACGATTTCGGGCATACTCCTCGCCCAACGAACGATCGAGGCGGGCTACCGCGCCACGGCTGAGCGACTGTCGCAGCGCGAAACCGAGATCGCCCGAACGATGGGCCATTTCCGCGATACGCTTCTTTGGGAGCAGGACTTCCTGCTGCACCGGCAAGCCACCTCGGTGGAAAAATTCGACCGAGCGCTTTCCGACGCGACCACCATTGTCGAGGCGCTGAAGGCAACGGCGCCTTCGCAGGACGCCGTCGACCTGGACGCGCTGCAGTCCGGCCTGAGGAAGTACGCCACGGCATTCTCACACCTGGTCACCAAGAACAAGGACCTCGGATTGGACGCATCGAGTGGACTGGAGGGCGCCATGCGTGAGGCCGTCCATTCGATCGAGCAGCAGTTGGAGGCGACAGCCGACTTGGAACTGAGGGCCAGCATGCTGATGCTGCGCCGCCATGAGAAAGACTTTATCCTTCGCCGTCAGTCTCAATACATTGAAACGCACTCCGCCGAGATCGAGACTTTCTCAAAGCTGACCAAGAAGGCGTTTCGTCCGGGTGCGCAGCGCATGCGCATTTCGGAGGCGCTCAAGGTTTACGCCGATGCGTTCAGACTCTATGCCAGCGGCACGCTCGAGGAAGCGGCAGCGCGCGCGGCCGTGACGTCGGCCTATGGCGAAGTCGAGCCGATCGTCACGCGCATCCTGGATCGATACTCGGAGGAAAAGGCCGCCACTCTGTCGGAGAATGCCGCCGTCGCTGAGCGAAATATTACGCTCGCAATCGGCCTCATCGTCCTTGCACTCGTCATCATCCTGTCGAGCGTGTGGTTGATTGGCCGATCGATAAGCCGCCCCGTATTGGTCCTTGCCGCATCCATGCGCTATCTGGCCAAGGGCGATACGATGCGGACTGTTCCAGGTCTCGGGCGGCGAGACGAATTGGGCGAGATGGCAATGGCATTGGAAGTTTTCCGCCAGTCGGCCATTGAAAGAACCAAGCTCGAGCATGAGGCAGAGCGGCTGCGTGCCCAAGCCGAAACAGAACGGGTGCGGATGCAGGAAGAAGCGGATGCCCGCGCGCAGGAGCGGCTGGCACAGGCAACAGCCGACCTGGCCGACGCTCTCAGACGGCTGGCCGCCGGCGATCTTTCGTTCCAGCTCACAAATCCGTTCGCTCCCGATTTTGAGCCATTGCGCCACGATCTGAACGCGACGCTTGCACAACTGTGCGATGTCATGGCGCGGATTGCACACGCAAGCCGATCGATCGACAAGCGGAGTTCCGACATCAGCAGCAGCGCGAACGAGCTCGCGCTCCGCACCGAAGGCCAAGCCGCGTCGCTCGAGGAAACCGCAGCCGCGCTCGATCAGATCGCGGCCAATGCCGCCATCGCATCAACAAGGCTTCAAGAAGCCCATGCGGCTTCACAGCAAACAAACCAGCGCGCTTGCGAAAGCACGGACCTCGTCGACCAGGCCATCGACGCGATGCAGCGCATCGAAGAGTCCTCCGCTCGCATATCGAGCATCATCGGCGTCATCGACGAGATCGCATTCCAGACCAATCTGCTTGCCCTGAACGCGGGCGTTGAGGCCGCCCGCGCCGGCTCCGCGGGCAAAGGCTTTGCCGTTGTCGCCCACGAGGTACGGGAACTCGCGCAGCGATCGGCACGGGCCGCCAAAGAGATCAAGGAACTCATCCTGAGTTCCGCGTGCGAGATCGAGAAAGGCACGGCGACGGTGCGCAAAACCGGCGAAGCGCTCAACGATATCAGCAGGCAGGTCAATGCCGTCGGTCGGCATGTGGAGGCAGTGGCCCTTTCCTCCAGCGAGCAGTCAGCCGGCCTGTCCCAGATCAATTCCGCGGTCAATCAGATGGACCAGTCGACACAGCAGAACACGGCGATGGTGGAGCAAAGTACCGTCGCAAGCACCGCTCTCGCAACTGAAGCCGCACGGCTTCGCCAACTATTGTCGGTTTTCCAGCTTGGGCAGGCGACGACCGACGAGAGGAGCGATATCAACATACGCACTGCCGCCTGATAACAGCAACCCGGACGTAGCGACTTGCTTCCCGACTAAAGGTGGCCGAGTGCTCGTCGAGCTCGCTCCCCATCAGAAACGCCACAGATCCTGTAGGTCTTGCGAAGAACCTGTCGGCGTTAATTGGCCCGCCGCTCCCGGAACAGCGTCTCGATCAGCGGACATTCCGGGAGTGCGCCGTCGCCGCACTGGGCAACGACGTCTTTGAGCACCCGCTCCATGCGCCTGAGGTCGGCGATCTTCGCCTGCACGTCGGCAAGGTGGACGGCGGCGACGTCTCGTGCCTCGACACACGGCCGGTCACGCTCGTCAACGAGACGGAGGAGCTCGCGGATTTCATCAAGGGAGAAGCCAAGCTCGCGCGCCCGCAAGACGAAGCGGAGCCGCCGCTCATGCGTCGTGTCGTAGCTGCGATAGCCCGCCATTGTGCGCGGTGGTTCGGGCAGAAGACCAACCTTCTCATAATAACGCACTGTCTCCAGATTGCAGCCCGTCCGCTGAGCGAGCTCGGCCCGCTGCAGACCCTTCACCATGGTGCGATCGCGCATCGCAAAAAACCTCTTGACCATGTAGTCACTACAGACTGCATGCTACGATGCAATGAGGATTTCGGCAAGGAAAGAGAGCGCGGATATGGTTGCATGGCGATCAGCAACGGCAGAGACGGTGCCGGTCGCGGTGGCCGGGCGGAGCGAGATCCGCCGGCAGCGACTGGTCGCTGTCGGCGGCGTTCTCGGCGCGCTCGCGGCTTCCTCCTGCTGCATCATTCCCCTCATCCTGTTCAGCCTTGGCATCGGCGGCGCCTGGATCGGCAACCTGACGGCTCTGGCGCCTTACAAGCCGCTCTTTGTCACCGGAACGGCGGCCGTCCTCGGGTATGGCTTCTACCTCGTCTACCGGAAGCCACGGCGAGCCTGCGTCGACGGCGCTGTCTGCGCCCGCCCAATCCCCAACCGCGTCGTTCAGATCGGGCTCTGGCTCGCGACGGTGCTTGTCGCGGCCGCCTTTGCCTTCGATTACGTCGCGCCGCTGTTGCTCGCGGCCTGAGACCAGGAGGAGATCCAACCCATGAAGAAGAGCTTGAGCGTCATCGCCCTGATCGTCCCGATGCTGACGGCATCCGCCGCGTTCGCCGCCGAGCGGACCGTCACCTTTGCTGTCGACAACATGACCTGCGCCGCGTGCCCCTACATCGTGAAGACCTCGATGGCGGCAGTCCGGGGCGTTTCGAAGGTGGCCGTCTCGTTCGAAGCCAAGACAGCGACCGTGACCTTTGACGATGCGAAGACCAACGCTGATGCTGTCGCTGCCGCCAGCATGAATGCGGGCTATCCGGCGCATCCGACACGGCAAGGCAGTTGAGATGGGCCTGATCCGCGCGGGAGCGGCCGGCGCCATCCTCGCGATCTGCTGCGCAACGCCGCTGCTTGTGGTGTTCCTCCCGCTGGCGAGCCTTGGCGTTTGGTTCGCCCGTCCGGACCTGATGGCGGCTTCACTGCTGGCGGCCAGTATCGGCCTCGTAATGTGAGGTCTCTCTCGCCGCCGCGCCAAAGCCACCTGCTGCGAGACCGATATTCATAAGAAAGGCGAGAAGCCATGAACGATTGCTGTGCATCCTCCACATCCCCGACGCCACCGAGTTTTTCCGTGCGCCCGGGCGTGACGTTTCCGGACTGGTCGGTGGTCACATCGCCTGTGGTGAAGGACGGGCTTCTTGCAATGGTCGGGTCCGGTCATGTGCTCAATCGCTGGAGCGGCTATTCGCCGTCTGCCGATCGTGTCCGCACCGCACTGCTGCGGCTCTATAGCGAACACGGCCGAGCCCCGACGCTCGCCGTCCTGGCAGGACAAGCAGGGCTGTCCGAAGCCGATGTTCGGCCGCTCCTGAACGATCTGCGGCGGCGTGACCTCGCGGTCCTCGACGGCGAGCGGATCATCGGCGCCTATCCGTTCACTGACGGGGACACCGGCCATCAGGTTAGACTGAATGCTCGCACCGTCAACGCCATGTGTGCCGTCGATGCGCTCGGCATCGGCGCCATGCTGGATCGCGACGCCGCGATAACCTCCCGCTGCCGCCGCTGCGCTGCGCCCATCCGGATCATGACACGAGAGCAAGGCCGAGCCCTTGCAGACATAGCGCCACGCACGGCTGTTGTCTGGCTCAGCGTGTGCTACGAAGACGGGTGCGCCGCGAACTCGCTCCGCGCGACGACGGCCTTCTTCTGTTCGGATGAGCATCTCTCGGCTTGGCGCCGCGAGCGTCGCGCCGACGAGCCGGGGTTTCGGCTGTCGATCGAGGAAGCCCTCGAAGCCGGCCGGGCGATCTTCGGATCGAGCCTAGCCGGTCTGGATGCCGCTTCCGGCGAGGGGGACGGAACGAAGGAGGCGCGCAGCGCGGCGCCGCTGTCGATCCAGACCGTATCGAAGGACACGCCGGTCGTAGCTCGGCGCTCGGCCATCAATGGCCGGAACGGTGTTTCCTATGATCTCGCGGTGATCGGCGCCGGGTCGGCTGGCTTTTCGGCCGCCATCACGGCCGCCGAACAGGGTGCGCAAGTGGCCCTCATTGGCAGCGGCACCATCGGCGGCACCTGCGTCAACATCGGCTGCGTGCCGTCGAAGACCCTGATCCGCGCCGCCGAGACGCTTCACAATGCCCGGGTCGCGGCGCGTTTTGCCGGTATCGCGGCGGACGCCGAAGTGAGAGATTGGCGAGCGACGGTTCGCCAGAAGGACACACTCGTTTCCGAACTGCGCCAGGCCAAGTACATTGACCTGTTGCCGGCCTATAACGGCGTCGCTTACCACGACGGGCCGGCGCGGCTCATCGAAGGCGGGGTCGAGGTCAACGGCACGCAGCTTCCCGCCGGCAAGATCATCATCGCGACCGGCGCGCGGCCGGCGGTGCCCGCAATTCCCGGCATCGAGACCGTCCCTTACCTGACCAGCACGACGGCACTCGACCTCCAGGAACTTCCGACATCGCTGCTTGTGATCGGCGGCGGCTACATCGGGGCGGAGCTTGCGCAGATGTTCGCCCGCGCCGGCGTCAAGGTGACGCTCGTCTGCCGCTCGCGTCTCCTGCCCGAAGCCGAGCCCGAGATCGGCGCGGCGCTGACGGGGTATTTTAAGGACGAGGGCACTACCGTGGTGTCCGGTATCGCCTATCGTTCGATCCGAAGGACCGAAGGCGGTGTTTCGCTCACCGTTGAGCGCGACGGCGAGGAGATGGCGATCGATGCGGGCGAGGTGCTGCTGACCACTGGGCGTACCCCCAACATCGACGGTCTCGGTCTCTCCGAACACGGGGTCGCTATCTCGCCGTCGGGTGCCGTTGTCGTCGATGACCGCATGCGCACGACAAGATCCGGCGTCTATGCCGCCGGCGACGTCACCGGTCGCGACCAATTCGTCTACATGGCCGCCTACGGCGCCAGGCTTGCGGCAAAGAACGCCCTCAACGGCGACAGCCTGCACTACGACAACAGCGCCATGCCGGCCATCGTGTTCACCGACCCGCAGGTGGCGAGCGTCGGCCTGACCGAGGCCGCCGCACGTGCGGCCGGGCACGCCGTCCGCGTTTCAACGATCGGCCTCGACCAGGTGCCGCGCGCGCTCGCCGCCCGCGACACGCGTGGGCTCATCAAGCTTGTCGCCGATGCTGGCACTGGCCGGTTGCTCGGGGCGCACATCCTGGCGCCGGAAGGTGCCGACAGCATCCAGACGGCGGCGCTTGCCATCCGCCAAGGCCTCAGCGTCGACGACCTCGCCAATACGATCTTTCCGTATCTCACCACCGTGGAAGGCCTCAAGCTTGCCGCGCTCGCTTTCGACAAGGATGTGGCGAAGCTTTCTTGCTGCGCCGGATGAGTACAGACCGGTGTCAGCGGCGTTTTCGGCCCGTGATCGCTATGATGACGGCGGCGCGGCTCTGGCGCCGCCGTTCCTGAAGCTGATCCAGCGCGCGAACTTGATGATGCTGGGCGAGCAGGTTTTCGACGGCACGTTTGTGGCTTTTACTTCCCGATTTCGATTGATGCCGTAAGCTGAAGACTGACAGCGTGATTTTGACGTTACCGTTTCACCCCGGGCAGGGCAGGGGCATTCTCAAAGCCCTGATGCCTTGGTGAGATTGACGCGGAACCGATCGCGCTCAATTCATGCCCGCAAGGCGGGCTCTTGCGCACAGCCAGTGGTCGAGCGAAAGCGTGCCTGGCCCCGAGGCCATGATCGCGAGCGCCATCGCCGCCCAGGTGATGTGAATGGGCCAGCCGTCGGGGACCGTTAGCTGGATGACCAGCGTCATGGCGAGGAGGCCGAGCGCGGCAAAGCGCGTGGTGAGCCCAAGGACGAGCAGAACGGGAAGCATCGTCTCAGCCGACGCGGCCGCAAACGCCACCAGGGCCGGTGCGGGGTAGGCGTAGGGACCGCCCGGCAGGTGTAGCTGAAACTCGGAGCTGAAGAGCAGGACGGCGACGTCGTTCAACTGCAGGAAGCCGTCCCACTTGCTCATGCCGGAGCGATAGAACGGTGTGGCAAGGCCGAAGCGCAGGACGAGTTGCGCGAGCCAGAGGGGCGCGACCGTCTTGATTGCCCGGCTGGCGCGGCCGGTCCAGAGGAAGAGGCCGGACTGCCAGTGTTCGATGAGAAATTTTCGTGCCGAAGCCAAAGTCCTATCCTCCTTGATGAATGGCCGTAAACGCCCCGGCCTCGAGCATGACGGCGATGCCAGCCGCTAGGTCGAATGTTGGGCACTGCGTGGCCGCGCTCTCCGCTGCTTCCGCGAGTGGTCTGCCGCGGAGAAGTGCGTCGAGCAGGATGTCTGTACCGGTCGACAACCTGCGGACGATGACGTCCAGTTCCGGGCGGGTGACAAGTGCGCTTTCCGGCGCCGCGTTATCGACGCGGCCGACCGGCCCCTCGGCCCGGTTCGCGGCAAAGATCGTCACTGCGGGGTATACGGAGCGGACGAGGCGGGTCGCCGGATGCGGCTTGAAGACGATCCCTCCCAGCCGCTCCGCAGGAATGGCGGCGATCGCGTCGGCGGCGAGCACCTTCGCGTCGGCGGCGTGGTAGGCATCGAGCCACGCCCGCTCGATCCGGGCGACATCTGCCAACCAGGGCATCGACCGAGCATATTCGTAGCGCGCGATGAAATCGGGGAAGTCGCGGCCATATTCGAAGAGAAGCGGCGAGGTCGGCGGGCTCTCGCGCACATGGAAGCGGGCCATGGCGCGGAAGAACACTTCTCCGGTGACCCGTTGAACCGCCGGAAACGTCGCCGCCAGCGCCTCGATCAGGCTGACCGTCACGTTGTTGCGGTAGACGTTGAAGCGTTTATCCGCCCGCTTGTTGTTCGGTCCAGCGACAAACGCGGGCGTCGCGCACGCGGGATCGAGGAGCGGCGCCGCGAAGCGGGCGGCATAGTCGCCAGCTTCCGGGGGAGCACGGGAAGGAGTGTCAGCCATGAGTTATCACTCTCTCGTCGAGGGTTGCGGCCGCCTCGCGGTCGAGAATGGCCTGGGCGGCTTCAGCCTCGGCCTTCAGGATCGGCCAGTCGGGTATCGCGCTGTCCCATTCGATCAAGGTCGGGATCGGTCCGGCTCGGCGAATGACGCGCTGATAGAGCGTCCAGACCGCATCGGCCACCGGGCCGTCATGGCTGTCGATCAGCAGCCGCTCGCCCTCGTCGTCCTCCTGTTCCTTGTGCCCGGCGAGATGGATCTCGCCAACATGCTCGAGCGGGAAGTCGGCCAGATACTCAAGGGCGGAATAGCCGTGGTTGATCGCCGAGACGAAGACGTTGTTGACGTCGAGCAGCAGCCCGCAACCGGTGCGTTTCGCCAGCGTCCGGATGAAGCTCGTCTCGCTCATCGTAGATTCCGTGAACACGACGTAGGTCGACGGATTTTCAAGGAGCAATGGCCGGCCGATCGTTTCCTGCACCTCGTCGATGTGGTCGCTGACGCGCGCCAGGGTCGCCGCGGTATAGGGGAGCGGCAGGAGGTCGTTGTAGTAGGTGGTCCGATGCGTGGACCAGGCGAGATGCTCTGAAACGAGCGCCGGCTCGTAGCGTTCCACGAGACCGCGAAACCGCTCAAGGTGGGCCTTGTCCAAGCGCTCAGGCCCGCCGATCGACATGCACACGCCGTGGAGCGAGACCGGGTAGTCCTGGCGCAGGCGGGTAAGCGCTGCATGCGGAGGGCCGCCGGCGCCCATGTAGTTTTCCGCGTGAACCTCGAAAAAGCCGCGCGGCTCCCCGTCCTCGAGGATCGCGAGCAGGTGCTGGGGCTTGAAGCTGGTGCCCGCCAATCCGCCGATATCATAGGCGGGAAAATGGGCGGTCGCGGGAGCAAGCTCAGGCGCCGCCCTTGTCGAGATGGTCATCATTGTCTCCCCTTCATGCAGATGTCGTCCGATCACAGTAGCCGACGAAGGTGCGCCTGAAGGCGTGGCGCTGCCGGCCGTTGAGCCTTCAGGCGGGACGAGAGTGACGAGGCCGTCGCTCCCGCCCCCGCTCAAGATGCTTAGGACGGCAGGTCGCGCGTCAACTCTTCCGGCGAACCCTTGCGGTCGCCCGGCAGCTCCATCGTCGCGCAGGTGCCGCCATCGACGAATTTCCAGGCATTGCCCTGATAGTCGACCGTGGAGGTTGCCTGGCAGGTCGTGCCCGGGCCCGCCTTGCAATCGTTCTGGCCCTTGAGTGCCACGCCGAAGCACTTCTCCTTGCCGGCATCCATGGCCGCCTTGACTTGCGCTTCGGTCAGGGGTGCGGCGAGTGCCAGCGACGACAAGGCGGTCGCTACCGCACCGGCAAGCATGGCCGCGCTGATCTTGGATTTCGTAGACATGGTGTTTCTCCGTTCTGGATTGTCCCGTGCGTTTTTCTCAAGCGCACGAAGGGTTATTCGCAACGGAGGGAGGGTGCGTTACATGACGCGGCATACACGCTTTCGTGATCGCGTCGGCGGAGACGATCCGCTTCCCGTTCAAGTTCGTGGTGACGGTCGCGTTGGCCGTGGTTGCATTTACTGCCCTGCGGGTGGCGGCCCGTCCCGAGGCCGAACTTTTCGCGCTGCCACCGGAAGCCTGGAGGGCGAGCCTTGTCGGGACGAACAGCATGGTCTCACACCCTCAGGGGCCGCTTTTAAATTTTGTACACGCGTACATTTTGTCATCTGCCTGTTATCGGGCGCCTCTACACCGACCCACGTTGAGCACCTGCTCAACGCTTCCGCGGTCGCGCACGGCGGATCGCAGGATGCGGGAAGCCAGTTCCAATCTCCGGGGTTAGCCATGACCATTGTTTCGATATTGAGATCCGCGACGCTCGCAGCCGCCCTGCTTGCCTCGACGGCAGTTATCGCATCCGCAAAGGACGTCACCATTTCGGTCTGGTCGGGCGGTTCCGGCCCGAACGACAACTACCGCGTCGATGCAATCGAGATCGCCGCCGATCTGCTTGAACGCGAAGCGGCGATCCGAGGCGAGGAACTCAACATCACCGTCCAGAAGACGCCCTATTCGGGATGGGAAGAGTTCAAGCAGGCGTTGACGCTTGCGGCCGAAGCGAAGAAGGCGCCGAACATCGTTGCCACCGGTCATGAGGACATTGGCCCCTGGGCCCAGGCTGGCCTCATCGTACCCGTCGAAAACTATATCGACCTCGACGGCTGGCCGATCAGCGACATCTATCCGAACCTTATGAGCGTCGCCTCCTTCAACGGTACGGTCTACGGCATCCCACAGGACGCCGAATCCCGCCCGTTCTTCTTCTGGAGGCCGCATATGAAGGCGATCGGTTACACCGATGCCGACCTCGATGCGTTGCCGGCGAAGGTCGAAAAGGGCGAATACACGCTGAAGAACGTGCTCGAAGACGCCAAGAAGATGCAGGACAAGGGTCTCGTCCAGCCCGGCTACGGCTTTTATCCACGCACGAACAACGGTCCGGATTACTGGCAATTCTACACCAGCTTCGGCGGTCTCATGGAGGACGATGGCGAGCTCGTCTTCGACAAGGCGGCCATGAAGCGTGCCTACCAGTATTTTGCCGATCTCGTCGCAGCCGGCGTCACCAAGAAGAACCACATCGGCACGCCGGGCGACCAGTGGTGGAAGGAAGTCGCGACCGGCAAGGCGGGCATCTGGCACGGCGGCACCTGGCACTATGCGCGCCTTGTCAACCAGGAAGGCCTCAAGGACTTCTTCGACAACGTTCAGTTCACCTTGATCCCGGCCGGCGAGGGCGGCAAGGCCAACACGCTCACTCATCCGCTGACTTATCTGCTGATGGCCGGCCACGATGAGGCGACGACGCAAATCGCCGCCGATCTCGTCAAGATCGCCTCCGAGCCGCGCATCAACGCGCTGCATGCAATCAAGTCCGCGCATCTCGGTATCTCGCAGGCCGAAACCAAGGTCGACCTCTACGCTTCCGACCGCTGGGCGAGCGAAGCGACGGAGCGTCTTCTGCCGCACGCGAACGCCATGCCCAACAATGCCGAGTTCGGTAAGTATTGGACGATCATGTGGAAGAACCTCGAAGCGTCCTGGACAGGCGCGAAGACGGTCGACGCGGCGGTCAGCGACGCGGAGACCGAGCTGAAGGCGACGCTCGGCGACGCGATCGTCATCCGCTGATCCCAGGCGAACATCGCTCTCCGGCGAGCGGCGCTGGCTCCGCCGCTTGCCTTACCTTCGAGGCCCCGCCATGAGAACGTCACGAACGCTGGGACTGATCATGATCGCACCGGCGGCGATCATGATCCTCCTGTTCTTCCTGATGCCGGTCGTCCTGACCGCCGTCTTCTCGTTGACCAATATGAGCACGGCGACCGGCATTTCCGGTGGCGCCTACCAGGTGACGCAGGCTGCCGTGAACCGGCTGACGACCGATATGCCCGAGCTGGCCGCGGCGATTTCCGAACCGCGCTTCGTGATCGATGGGGAAGGGGTAGCGGCGCTCGAGGCGCTCCAGTTGAAACCCCACTCCGCCGCCGAACTGCGCTCAGAGCATCTGGGTGAGGTCTTTGCCTCGCGGCGCGAGGCGGAGCGGGTCATCAAGGCGCTCAAGGAGCGGCCCTCCACCCGCGAGGTCAAGCGGATCTCCGACCTCTTCAACCGTTCGGTTCTCAACACCCGCTTCGAGACGCGCGAGGCGCTCCTGGAAAGCCTCCGCAAGCTCGGTTTCGACCTTACGTCCGAGGAGCAGGACGCGGTCGCCACGGCGACCTATACCGGCTGGGTGTGGACTGCCGACAATTTCCGGATCATCGGCAATTCGCCGGATATGGCGCAGGTCTTTCTCAACACTGCCTTCTATGTCGCGGTGACGCTGCTCCTCTTCAATGTCGGTTACGCGCTGTTCCTTGCCGTCACCACCCACTACATGACGGCCTCGACCGCCTCGATCTTCCGCGCTGTCTGGCTGCTGCCGCGCATCACGCCGGTCGTCATCTACGTCCTGATGTGGAAGTGGCTCACCTGGGACAATGGTTTCCTTTCCCTGTTCATGGGCCAGTTCGGCTATCCCGCGAAGAACTATCTCCTGGACAATGCCCGAGACGCCTGGTTCTTCGTGATCCTACTCAACGGCTTCATCGGCGCGTCCATGGGCATGCTGGTCTTCTCCTCGGCGATCAAGGCGATCCCTGAGACGCAGTTCCACGCGAGCGAGATGGATGGCGCCAGCCGCTGGCAGCAGATCCGCTACATCATCCTGCCGCAGCTTAGATGGCCGATCCTGTTCGTCACCTGCTACCAGACGCTCTCGCTGCTCGCCTCCTTCAACGAGATCCTGCTTTCGACCCGCGGCGGGCCGGGGCGGGCGACAGAAGTGTGGTCGCTCGCCGCCTATCACACCGCCCTACAGAACTATACCGGCAACCTCGAATACGGGCTCGGCGCCGCCATGGCACTGGTGCTGGTGGTGATCGGGGTGATCCTGTCGCTGATCTATCTGCGCGTCTTCCGCTACGACACGCTGATCTCCAAGCCGTTGATCGAGGACTGACCATGATCGGGAAGACGAGAGTTTCCGCGAATTTCTCGAGCGTCCCGGTCGTGCTGCTGCTCGGGCTCCTGAGCCTGCCGCTGGTGCTGATGTATGCCTATCTCTTCATCGACACGATCAGCAATTCCGACGCCGGCTCGTTGATTCCAAGCGAGTTCACGCTCCAGCATTGGAGCTTCCTCTGGGAGACGAAACCCGGCAAGCCGAACATCTGGCTGGTGACGCTCAACACCTTCGTCTTCACTTCCGTTATCACCGCGGTGATCCTTCTCGTCTCCTCGATGGCCGGCTATGTGCTTTCGCGCCTCAATGTCCCCGCGCGCGGCTTCTTTCTCGCCGGCGTCATGGTGTTGCACGCCTTTCCGTCCGTGACGCTGATCATCGCGATCTTCATCGTGCTCCAGTATCTCGGCCTCTACAATTCGCTGCTCGGGGTCATCCTGGTGAAGGCGGCAATCGACCTGCCGCTCGGCATCTGGCTGATGAAGGGCTTCTACGACACAGTGCCGTGGGAGATCGAGATGGCCGGCATCGTCGATGGCGCCTCCCGCTTCACCGTCTGGCGCCGGCTCGTCCTGCCGCAGATCCGGCCGGCCGTTATGGCGCTCGGCCTCTTTTCCTTCCTCTCCGGCTGGAGCGAATTCATCCTACCGCAGGTGCTGGCGCCCCGCGCTCAGGTCCAGGTGCTCTCCGTCTATCTGGCGAGCCTGATCGCCGACGACAACAATTTCGATTTCGCCACCTTCAAGGCCGTAGGCGTCTTCTACGTCATTCCGGTCCTGATCCTCTACGTCTTCTTCCAGAAGCATCTCATGAACATCTACGGCGGAGGCACGAAAGGCTGATGCGTATCCTGCTCGACAAGTTTTCGAAGAGCTTCGGCACCACCAAGGTCATCGAGGGCATGGACCTCGAAGTGGGTTCCGGCGAAATGCTGGCGCTGCTCGGCCCCTCCGGCTGCGGTAAATCCACGACGCTTTTTGCCATTTGTGGCATCCACCGGCCGACATCGGGCCGCATCCTGTTCGGCGACAAGGACGTCACCGGCCTGCCGAGCCAGGAGCGCAATGTCGGCGTCGTCTTTCAATCCTATGCGCTCTATCCGCATATGACGGTGGCGGAGAATATCGGCTTCCCGCTCACGGTCCGGCGCCTGGCTGCCGCCGACATCAGGAAAGAGGTGGCGGAGATCGCAGCGCTTGTTCATATCGACAATCTGCTCGACCGGCGCCCATCGCAGCTTTCTGGCGGCCAGCAGCAGCGCGTCGCCCTTGCCCGCGCGCTCATCCGCCGCCCGGACGTCCTCTTACTCGATGAACCGCTCGCCAACCTCGACGCCAAGCTCAGGCTCGAAATGCGCTCGGAGATCCGACGCCTGCAGAAGGAGACCGGCATCACCGCGATTCTTGTCACGCACGACCAGGTCGAGGCGATGTCCATGTGCGACCGTATCGCAATCATGAAGGCCGGTGAGATCGTACAGATCGCCACGCCGTCCGGGATGTACAACGATCCTCGCTCGGCCTTCGTCGCCGGCTTCCTGGGCAATCCGCCGATCTCCTTCCTGAAAGGCAGGGCGGAACAGGGCGCCTTCGTATTCGCAAACGGCATCCGGTTGTCGCTTGCCATCCTCGGCGGAATTCCGGACGGCACCGTGCTTACACTCGGCGTGCGGCCGGAGCACTTCGGGACATCAGGAGATATTGCGGTGGAGGGCAAGATTGCCTTCGCGGAGACGCAGGGCCGCGAGAACCTCTATGATGTCATTTTGCCGGACGGTTCGGTGCTGCGCTCCATCCAGTCGGTGCGCAACGACGTGGCAGTCGGCGATGCAGTTCGCTGGAGCCTCGACAGCAAGGCGGCCCTCGTCTTTGCCGAAGACGGCCGGAGACTTTGAGCATGCGGGACTTTTCAGCCTTCTTCGGCCGCTTCGGCTGGCCGACAAACAGGGGCAGGCTGCCGTTGTGTATCGGCCATCGCGGCGCAAGCGGGCACGAGCGGGAAAACACCCTCGTCGCCTTCCGCCGGGCTGCGGAACTCGGCGCCGAGATGTGGGAACTCGATACCCAGATGACGATCGACGACGTCGTGGTCGTTGCGCATGACGACCATTTGGAGTGCGTTTTCGGCAAGGACCTGCACATCTCCCACATGACGTTTGCGGAGCTGCGCGCCGCCGTTCCGGATGTGCCGAGCTTCGAGGAGGTCTCAGCGCTCGGCCGCGAGACGGGCTGCGGGCTCTACGTCGAGCTGAAGCGGCCGGGCACCGGGCCGCTCTGCTGGCAGCACCTGAAGGCGATGAACCAGTCTTTCGCCTGCCTCGGTTCGTTCGATGTGGCGCAAGTGCGGGAATTGCGCAACATCGGCTGCGACTACCCGCTCTCTGTGCTGGTCCGGATCGGCGCCGATCCGCATGCGCTCGGCGAGGCGTCCGGCGCCGATATCCTCCATCTCTGCTGGGAACGGGCGAGCGACACGCCGCAGGACCTCGTCACTGCGGAATTGATCGGGAAGGCCTTCGGCGACGGCAAGGAACTGGTGCTCTGGCACGAGGAGCGGCCAGAGGTGCTCAAGGATCTGATGGCGCTGCCGGTGCTCGGCATCTGCACCGACCTGCCGGACCTGATGCGCCCGAGGGAGACGAGCGGTGGCGCTCGCGAGCTGCGCCGGGTGACCTCCTTCGACGTGGCGCGTGCGGCGGGTGTTTCCCGTGCCGCCGTCTCGCGCGCCTTCACACCCGATGCCAGCGTCTCGAAGAAGACCAGGGAGAAGGTCTACCAGGCGGCCAAGGAACTTGGCTACCGGGTGAACTATCTCGCGCGAAGCCTGACGAACAAACGTTCCGATCTCGTGGGCCTCGTAGCGGCGGGTCTCGACAATCCGTTCCGCACCCGCCAGCTCGACCACCTCGCCCGTGCATTGATTGCCCGTAACTACCGGCCGATCCTGCTACCGACATCCAAGGAGGTGGATACTTCCACCGTGATCGGGCAGCTGCTGCACTACGCCGTTTCCGGCGTCATCGTCACCTCCGACGCGCCGCCCTCACATATCTGCGAGGAATGCGCCGCCGAAGGCGTCCCGATCGTACTCGTCAACAAGGGCGAGGATTTTGCCTTCGTCGATCGCGTCGTCTCCGACGATCGAATGTCGGGCTACACCGCCGCCGAGCACCTCTTGGCAGCCGGTGCGAAAAGGCTGGGCGTCATCGCCGGCACCGCCGTTTCCTATACCGCCCGCCGCCGGGCCGAAGCGTTCCGGAGCCGCTGCTCCATGCTGGGTGCCGAGACGCAGCTGATCCCCGTTGCGCTCAACGACTACCAGCACGGCCGTGACGTGGCGCCGCAACTGCTCGACCTCGGCATCGACGGCGTCTTTTCCGTAAACGACTACATGACCTGCGGCGTTCTCGATGGACTTGTTAGCGCCGGCAATGGCGATGGTTCGGTCAAGGTCATCGGTCATGACGACATCCCGCAAGCAAGCTGGTCGGCCTACGAACTCACCACCTTCCTGCAGCCAGCCGATCTGCAGGCGGAGCAGGTAGTCGACCTGCTCATCAGCCGCATGGCCGAGCCCGATGCGGTTGCACGCGTGGAGTTCACGCCGGTGACCTTGATCAAGAGAAGAAGTGCTTAAATGTCAGCTCCGTTCGACATCTCCTCCTTGCGGGCCCGCGCCGAGGCCGCGATCCGTGTCGCCCGCCGTGTCGGCAGGGAGGCGGCTGCTTTCAGGGCGGAGGCCCCGCCCGAGATGCTGGCTGTCGAGAACAAGGGCTTGCAGGATTTCGTCACCGCTGCCGACAGGCGCGCCGAACAGGCAATCCGTACGACGCTCGCCGGTGAGTTCCCCGATGACGCGGTCATCGGCGAGGAGGGCGGTGGTCACGCCCGCGACAGCGGCACCTGGGTGGTCGATCCGATCGACGGCACCACGAATTTCATCCGCGGTTTCCGCCACTGGGGTGTGTCGATGGCTTTCATCGCCGGCGGAGAGCTCCTGATCGGGGTGATTTACGACGCCACACAAGACAAGGTGTTCCACGCGATCCGCGGGGAGGGCAGTTTCAAGGAAGGTCAGCCGATTGCGGCCGCGAAGACCAGCGATCCGGCCCAGGCGATCGCCATGCTGGGGCATTCCCGCCGCACGGATTTCGAGGACTATCTGGCCGTCTCGCGCAGGCTCTACGAGCGCGGCATCGACTACCGCCGCATGGGCGCTGCCGCGATCGGACTGGTCCGTGTGGCCGAGGGTATCGCGGACCTTTACTACGAGCGGCATCTGGCCGCGTGGGATATGCTGGCAGGGGCCCTGATCGCAAGGGAGGCGGGAGCAATCGTCGCCATGCCGCCGCTTGAGCAGCTTCTCGAGCGCGGCGGGCCGGTCGTCGTCTGCGCGCCGCTGATTGCCGATGAGTTCGCGTTCCTGGGGGAGATGGAACGTCTTCCCACCGGCGGTTAGGTTTCAGCCAGCCTCCACCCGCCGAAGCCAGGCACGTTCGATGGCAGGAGCGACATCCGTGGTGATCTGGTCGGGCCTTCGCGCCATCAGGGACGAGAATTCCTGCCATTCTTCTTCGGCGAAGCCAGCGTCGGGCTTATCGAGATTGTAGGTCCAGGCGTCGACGCGTGTTCCCTTGTCGTGGCAGAGACCAATCAGGTCCAGACCATTCCGCGCCGCCTGCAGCACCAACCCCCAGGCAAGATAGATGGTATCGGGCTCGGTCGGGCCGTCGAGGTCGGCAATCAATTCCCGTTCCACCGCTGCCAGGCCGGCGTAGCTATGGATCTCGATCAGCCTGTCGGTTGGGTCGATGCCGCGCTTGAGATCCGGAAGTCGTCGTTTGATGGCGAGGATGAGATCCAGGTCCGCGCCGCTGACGATGATCTGCCGGCCAACGTCGCGGAAGTGGAGGCTAAGATGCTCGACGCCGCGTTCGCCGACAGTCGCGAAGTCGTCCTTCATGTCGAATTGCAGAAGTGCATCCGGGTGTGCCTCTGTCAGCATCGTGGCCAGATCCTCGCTGAGCGTGATGGCATGCCCGCCTGTCTTCATTCTCAGGGGACGAAGATCCGCTGCTGCCATGCGATGGACGGGCCCCGAACCGGTCGTTTCGCCGTCCAGCACATCGTCGTGAAGAACGGCGAACCCGCCGTCCGCCCGCACCCGCAGGTCGATTTCCATCGATGCTCCCAGCCGAAAACCCTCTGTCATCACCGCGGGCGAGAACAGCGGGTCGCCGCGATGCCTGCGCAGGCGGTGCCACTTGAGCCGGGTTATGTGCCCCAGGTGGGTCAAGCTGAGGCCGGAGAATACATTCATGAGGCACCGGATGGAATGGATGGAACATAGGGGACGCCGAGGCTCGTCGACTTGCACCTCGTTCGGCTTGCCTCCCCTAAAGCGGAAGGATGTCAGGGATATAACAAACGAACGGCGGGGGATGTCATGTCTGTTGCGCGACCTCCCGAACCACGCCCCGAAGCCACTGGTGGCCGGGATCTGCGTCATGACGCGCGTGCCAAGCCTGAACGACCCGAAAGGGAGGAATATCGATCGGGGGCGGAAAGAACCGAAGCGGCAGCCGACTGGCGCAGGTCCCGAAAAGGCGGCGGGGTTCGGTGGCCAGGAGATCCGAGGAATCAACCAGCAACGGCGCCATCAGGAAGTGGCCGACGGTGACGGCGACGCTTCTCTTTAGCCCGCGTTCTGCGAGGACGGCATCGACATAACCGTGCGGATTGCCACTCGTCGACACCTGGAGATGCCGAAGGGACAGGTAGCCGTCGAGGTCGAGGGGAGTTGCAAGGGCAGGGTGATCGCCCCGGCCAGCACAGACAAAATCCTCTTCGTAAAGCAATTCCTCGCGCATGTGCGAAGGTGGTCCGGGAAAGTTGCCGGCGATGAGTTCGACGGATCCCTCATCCAGCATCGGCAGGCCGACACCGTGACTGGTGTTGCGGATCACAAGCGATATGTTCGGCGCTTCGCGTTCTATCCGCGCGGTCAGCCGCGGCAGGAGCACGAAGGCGGCATAATCGGACAGGCCAAGGACGAATTGTCGTCTGCTCTCTTCTGGCTCGAACGCCCGACCACCGCGAAGCACGCCTTCAACCTGCTCGAGGATCGACCGGATGGCCGGCGCGGCGTCCAGTGCAGCCGGCGTCGGCACCATGCCGCGCGGAGAGCGGACGAAGAGCGGATCTCCGAACAGGGCGCGCAACCGATTGAGCGCGTGACTGACTGCCGGCTGAGTGAGTCCAACCCGCCCGGCGGCGCGGGTGGCATGCCCTTCGGCCACCAGAGCGTCGAAGATCACCAAAAGGTTGAGGTCGATGGTCGCGATATTAATCGTTTTCATGATGATAATACTAACTATTCATTGGATTTATCGCAACCGCTCGGCAATCAATGTCTCAGCCTTCGGTCGCCCGTGGCCGAACAGGAAATCGCTCTCGGGCGGCCCAAAGTTGATCACGTTCTGAAGGAGAAGAAACAGTGCTCCGCCATGCCACAATTTCCGGTCGGATGAAGACCACGACCGCCGCGGTGATGATTCATCTGGCTGTCTTTATGGGCTCCACCGTCAACCTCGGGGTCGTCTCCCCTGCGGCTGCGCAGATGAACGCCGGTGCGGTTCCTCCGGAGGCGATCACCGCAGCAAGGACCAGCGTGACGGATGCGCTTGAAGCAGGCCGGCGTGTCTTGCTAGTGGAGCTCCATGGCACCACGCTTTACGTCTTCAACGCCAGCAACAACGTTGGCGGACCCGTCTTGCGTGTTCTCGAAGAACTGGGGTTCACGCCCGTTCTGCCGGAAGGGATCGATGTCGGCGCTTCAGGCGTGACGTCCTTGTCCATCGATCAGCTGCAGGGCGCCAGCGCCGATCACGTTTTCTTCCTTAATTTCTCGACTTCCATGGAGACCGTACGGGAAGTCGAGGGCGCGCTGCGGCGTATTTCGAGCGGCCGCTTCCATCGACTGGACACGACCACCTCCGTCGCGCTCTCGGAGGACTGGACCGAATCCTATCTGGTCCCTCGTGTGGCCGACGCCATCCAGGCGGACGGCTGACGTCTTGCATAGAGGCATCAGCGATCTAGGCGCCATGCCAGTCACCTGCCCCCGGATAGACCGGACCTTGCTGCCAATCTGCAGACGGTCATTCGGCCTCGTCAATCAAAGGGAATGAACTGATGAAGACACGTAAACTCGGCCCTGATCTCACGGTTTCGGCAGTCGGGCTCGGCTGCATGGGCATGAGCCACGCCTACGGCGGTCAGGACGAACAGGAGTCGATCCGCACCCTTCATCGTGCCGTCGATATTGGCGTCACCTTCTTCGATACGGCCGAGATCTATGGTCCGTTCGAGAATGAAATCCTTCTGGGCAAAGCGTTGAAGCCCCATCGGGACAAGGTGGTCATCGCGACGAAATTCGGCTTCCGGATCGATGCCGGCAAGCAGGGTGTGGAAGCCATGTCCGGGGTAGACAGCCGGCCGGAACATGTCCGCGAAGTGGCCGAAGCATCATTGAAACGGCTTGGAGTCGACGTCATCGACCTTTTCTACCAGCACCGCGTCGACCCGCAGGTACCGATCGAAGACACCGTCGGTGCCATGGCCGATCTTGTGAAGGAAGGTAAAGTGCGTTCGCTCGGCCTCTCCGAGGCGGGAGCCGCCATCATCCGGCGAGCCCATGCCGTTCATCCGATTTCCGCTCTGCAGAGCGAATATTCGCTCTGGACCCGCGACCCGGAAGGCGAGATCCTCGACACCTGCCGGGAACTTGGCGTCGGCTTCGTGCCGTTCAGCCCACTCGGCCGCGGGTTCCTGACCGGCAAGATCGAGAAGCCGGAGGACTTCGCTGCCGGCGACTTCCGCCGGACGCTTCCCCGCTTCAGTTCCGAGAATATGGCGGGCAACGTCCTGCTCGTGAAAAGGCTGGAGGAGATGGCGGCGGACAAGGGCGCGACGGCCGCCCAGCTTGCGCTTGCCTGGGTCCTCAACCAGGGAGAATTCATTGTGCCCATTCCCGGTGCACGGAAGATCCCGCATCTGGAACAGAACGTCGCCGCCGCGGACGTCACACTGACGCCAGAGGAGCTTGTGTTGCTCGGCGACATGCTGGCGCCGGAGAAATTCGCCGGCGCCCGCTACGGCACCGCCGGCGCTTGGGTCAGCAACAAGTGAGTTGCCCCGACGAAAGCTAAGACTTGCCGCAATAGACGAAGGACACTCTGGACATGACCAAGACATGGAAAGATGCCGCGCCCGCTGCGGACGGCACAACAGATCAGGACAGGCGAACCATGCTCAAGACATCCATGGGACTGATGACCGTTGCCGCCCTCGGCCATTCCGCGTCTGCCCATGCGGCCGGTGCGCCAGCCGATGATCGCCGCGCACGGGGCCTCGAAGCACTCAGGGCCGTCGGCGGCGGGGACTTCGGCCGGATCCTGGATCCGCTTTTGGCGCCGCCGCTTTCCGGCAGCGCGATCGCTTTGTTCTGAGATCTTAAGCTGGAGCGCGGCAGAGATGCGAGCGAGGTTTGTTCAAAATTGCCGCCGCCGCCGCTATACTCGGCGTTATAGCCGGGAGGGAGTTCATGCCTCGACTAGCCCAGTGCCAAGCGTTGCTGGCCGTGGTTCTCGCGAGCGCAGCCGCCATGGTTTCGACGTCCGCGCCCGCTCAGGACCGCTTCGCTGAGCGTGCGGCCATGGTCGAAACGATCAAAGGGCACGCCCGCTCAGCGCCGTCAGCGGTCGAGGGGCAAGGCATCGATCCGGCGGTGCTGGAGACGATGGGAAAGGTGCCGCGCCACCTTTTCGTGCCCGAGGAGCAGCGCGGCGCGGCCTATCGAGATCGGCCACTGCCGATTGGATACGGTCAGACCATCTCGCAGCCCTTCATCGTTGCGCTGATGACCGACCTGATCAACGTCGGGCCTGGCGATGTTGTCCTCGAGATCGGTACCGGCTCGGGCTATCAGGCAGCCGTCTTGTCTCCGTTTGCAGCGAAGGTTTACTCGATTGAGATCATACCGGAACTGGGCGAAAGGGCGGCCGCCCGCCTCGCGGAGCTCCGCTTCGACAATGTCGAGGTGAAGGTGGGCGACGGTTACTATGGTTGGCCTGCGCACGCACCTTTCGACGGCATCGTGGTGACTGCCGCTGCCAGTCACATCCCGCCGCCGCTGGTCGAGCAGCTCGCCAAAGGTGGCCGGATGGTCGTCCCCGTGGGAGGTCCCTTCGCGACCCAGTTTCTCATGCTGGTCGAGAAGCGACGGGACGGAAGCATCACCACCCGGCAGCTGCTGCCGGTGGCTTTTGTGCCGCTGAGGGGAGGTAGGGCCCGATGAGAGCGGGGCGCCTGCTGCCGATTGGTCTCATATCGGCGGCAACCCTTGCCCACGAAGTGCTGCTGATAAGGCTCTTTTCGATCATTCAGTGGCATCATTTTGCCTATATGATGATAAGCATCGCGCTCCTGGGCTTTGGCGCGAGCGGTACATTCGTTGCGTTGGCCCGCCGCCCCCTGGTGGAACGGTACCCGGTCGCCTTCGCAGCGTCGGCAGCGCTGTTCGGCATTGCTGCGGTTGCCAGCTTCGCCTGTGCCGAACGCCTGCCGTTCAACGCGCTGGAGATCGTCTGGAACCCGCGGCAGCTCGGTTGGCTCGCGGCCATCTATGCTCTCCTGATCCTGCCGTTCTTTTTCGGTGCAACCTGTATCGGCCTTGCCTTCTGCCGCCATCCTGGCCAGATCGGACGCGTCTATGCCTTCGACCTGGTCGGCGCTGGGGTCGGTGCACTGGGCATCGTCGGACTCTTGTTCCTGGTCTCTCCCTCCGAGGCGCTGCGCTTCGTCGCGGCGTTGGGATTCGTGGCGGCTGCCCTCGCCGCGACGGGCATGGCTCGCCATCGGTGGTTCGCCGCGGGCAGCCTCGGGCTTGCAGCCGCGGTCATAGCCGTGTGGCTGCCGCCGTCCTTTACGGCTACCGGCCCGCACATGTCGCAGTACAAGGGCCTGCGCATGGCTCTCGAAGTGCCGAACGCGCGGGTGGTCGAGGAGCGATCGAGCCCGCTCGGACTACTGACGGTCGTCGAGAGCCCGACCGTCCCTTTCCGGCACGCGCCGGGCCTCAGTCTCGCCAACACCCAAGAGCCGCCCGTGCAACTCGCCGTCTTCACCGATGGCGACGGTATTACGGCGATCACCGCCTATGGCGGCGACCCGGCGACAGTCGCCTATCTCGACCGGACAACGGCGGCGCTCCCGTATCGCATCCTTGAGCGGCCGCGAATGCTAATCCTCGGTGCCGGCGGGGGCGAGCAGGTGCTGCTGGCGCTGCGCGCCGGAGCCGATATCGTGGATGTTGTAGAGGTCAACCCGCAGATGATCGACCTGGCTCGAAACCGCTTCGCGGACTTCGTCGGCGGCATCTTCAGCCGACCGAACGTGCATCTGCGTTTAGCCGAGGCGCGCGCCTTCGCAGCGTCTACTGGCGAGCGTTACGACCTGATTCAGATGCCGCTCCTTGACTCCTTCAGCGCGGCCGCGGGCGGCGTGCAGAGCATGCATGAGAACTATACCTACACCGTCGAGGCACTGCGGGATTACTTAGCGGTGCTGAGACCAGATGGAGTCGTCGCGATCACGCGGTGGCTGCGGGTGCCGCCGCGCGACGTCCTCAAGCTGTTCGCCACTGCTGCCGTTGCGCTTGAAGCGAATGGCGTGGCCCAGCCAGGCCGGCACCTGGTGCTGATCCGGAGTTGGAACACTGCGACCCTGCTCGTCGCCAAGTCGCCGTTCACGGGCGAAGACGTCGCAGCCACCCGCGGCTTCGCGGCCGAGAATTTCTTTGACATCTCCTGGGCGCCGGGTATCTCCGCGAGCGACGTAAACCGCTACAACCAGCTCGACCAGGAATATCTCTACGAGGGGGCCCTCGCTCTCCTCGGCCCTGATCGCGCTGACTTCACCGAGCGCTACAAGTTCGATATTGCACCGGCCACTGACAATCGGCCCTATTTCTTCGACTTCTTCCGCTGGCGCGCGCTGCCCGAACTCCTGACGCTGCGCACCCAAGGTGGGGCGGCGATGCTCGACTGGGGCTACCTGATCCTGGTAACGACGCTCGTCCAGGCCGCGACCCTCAGCGCCGTCCTGATCCTGCTGCCGCTCTGGCTTCGCCGACGCGCACTCGGGAGAGCCGTACACCGGTTGCGCTTCGGGCTCTATTTCCTTGCCTTGGGCCTGGCCTTCCTCTTCATCGAGATCGCCTTCATCCAGCGCTTCGTGCTGTTCCTCGGCCATCCGCTCTACGCTGTCGCTGTCGTGCTTGCGGGTTTCCTTGCCTTCGCCGGTCTCGGTAGCGCCATGGCTGCACGCTGGATGGCGGCGGTCGGACGTGGATCACCGGTGCGCGGCATTGCCCTCGCCGTCGTGGTGATCGCATTCCTGGCTGCGATGTACCTACTCGCGCTGCCGTTAATATTCGAACGGCTGCTGGCGCTCCCGGATGCCGCGAAGATCGCGATCACACTCCTCCTTATAGCGCCGCTCGCCGTCTTTATGGGTATGCCGCTCCCCCTCGGCCTCGGCTACGTCGGTGCACGCTCGGACGAGTTTATTCCTTGGGCGTGGGGGATCAATGGCTGTGCGTCGGTGCTGGGCGCGATCCTCGCCGCACTGCTTGCGATGCATGCCGGGTTCACAGGCGTCGTGACGATCGCCACCATCCTTTATCTTGTCGCCCCGGCCTTACTCGCAGGGGTGTCGGATCGAGATCGCAACCCTTCGCCAACCGCCTGAAAGCCCGACGCGGCTATCGGGCGCGCCGGGTGGCGGATTGCGGTCGCCAGGGTCGGCGCGCGGGTCATCAGCAAATGTTTGCTTTGCGATCAGGGCTTTCCCTCCAAATATCTGTCGGGGAAGATCCGAGAGGGGGCGGTTTCCTTTCACGGGGCGCCATCCATTTGCCTCTGCCTTCTCAGTCCGGCTTCGCGCACGATGTCGGCGATCCGAGTGAACTGCGTCGACAGTGGATTGGTCTTTCGCCAGACCATCCCGATCGTTCGGGTGGGGCGGGGGCCGGCAAGCCGGGACACGCAGACCGAAGAGGACCGCGTTTCGGTCTCGATGGCCATCTGCGGAATAAGCGTCACACCTATGCCCGCACCCACCATCTGAACGAGCGTCGAAAGCGAACTCCCCTCCATTACATCGCGCGTCGATGCGGTCGTGATGTTGCAGACGGACAAGGCCTGATCCCGGAAGCAATGCCCCTCCTCCAGCAGAAGCAGGCGCATCTCGTGAAGCCTCTCCGACGCCGGCACCGGCTTTCCCGCATCCTCCAGCGGCCGCACCAGCACGAATTCCTCGTCAAAGAGTGGGATTTCCTCCAGGGCAGGCTCCGAAATCGGCAGAGCGACGATGGCGATATCCAGTTTCGCCTCCGCCAGGTCCTCGATCAGTCTTCGCGTGATCGCCTCGCGCGGCCGCGGATCGAGCCCCGGATAGAGCTGTGTGAGCGCCATTATGATGCTTGGTAGCAGATACGGCGCGACCGTTGGAATGATGCCGAGGCGAAGGCGGCCCGCGAGCGGGCCGTGCGCAGCCCGTCCGAGGTCTTCCAGTTCGTCAACAGCGCGCAGGATAGCGCGGGTACGGCCAACGAACTCCTCGCCGAGACCCGTCAGCCGTATGCTGCGCCCACCTCTTTCCACAAGCGGCGCGCCGAGCAGTTCCTCCAGTTCCCGTATCTGCACGGACAGCGCGGGCTGCGAGATGGCGCAGCTCTCCGCGGCGCGGCCGAAATGGCCGATCCGGGCAAGGGCGTCAAAATAGCGGAGATGTTTCATGGTTAGGCCATTCATAACCTCAGCATATCGCAGCCTTTAGAATATACAATTGGAAATTATGGAATGGGCTTGCTAATCATTGGCCACTTGGAAGACACTTTCCCGTGGCGCTGACCCAAGAGGCGTGCCCGCGAAGCTCTTCTAGTGTCCGTAGATTGAAGAAAATCCATTGGAGGACCAAATGGATACGAAGACAACGACGACCGGCAAGTGTCCGGTCATGCACGGCGGCGCCACGGCTCTCGGCAACTCCGTCATGGAATGGTGGCCCAACGCGCTCAACCTCGACATCCTGCACCAGCACGACAGCAAGACCAATCCGCTGGGCAAGGGCTTTAACTATCGCGAAGAACTCAAGAAGCTGGACGTGCAAGCGCTGAAGGCGGACCTGCGCGCCCTGATGACGGACAGCCAGGAATGGTGGCCGGCCGACTGGGGCAGCTATGTCGGCATGATGGCGCGCGTCACGTGGCACGCGGCCGGCTCCTACCGCGTCGCCGACGGCCGAGGCGGTGCCAACACCGGCAACCAGCGCTTCGCCCCGCTCAATTCCTGGCCGGACAATGTCAACACCGACAAGGGTCGTCGCCTGCTTTGGCCGATCAAGAAGAAATACGGCAACAAAATCTCCTGGGCCGACCTGATCGCGTTTGCCGGCACCATCGCCTACGACGTCGCCGGCCTGAAGACCTTCGGCTTCGCCTTCGGCCGCGAGGACATCTGGGCGCCGGAAAAGGACGTCTACTGGGGTGACGAGAAGCAGTGGCTCGCCCCGAGCGACGGCCGCTACGGCGACGTCTCCAAGCCCGAAACGCTGGAAAACCCACTTGCCGCCGTGCAGATGGGCCTCATCTACGTCAACCCGGAAGGCGTGAACGGCAAGTCCGATCCGCTGGCGACCGCCGCGCAGATGCGCGAGACCTTCGCGCGTATGGGCATGGACGACGAGGAAACCGTCGCACTCACCGCCGGCGGCCACACCATCGGCAAGTCCCACGGCAACGGCAACCCGGGCGATCTCAGCCCCGATCCGGAAACCGCGGGCCCGGAATTCCAGGGCCTCGGCTGGATGAACACCAAGGGCCGCGGCATCGGCCGCAACACGGTCGTCTCGGGCATCGAGGGCGCCTGGACCTCCGAGCCGACGAAGTGGGACAACGGCTTCTTCGACATGCTGTTCAAGCATGAATGGACGCTGACGCGCAGCCCCGCGGGCGCCTCTCAGTGGGCGCCGATCACCATCGCAGAGGAAGACAAGCCGGTCGACGTCGAGGATCCCTCGATCCGCACCATTCCGATGATGACCGATGCGGATATGGCGCTGAAGGTGGACCCGATCTACCGCGAAATCTCGCTGCGCTTCAGCAACGACTTCACGGCCTTCTCGGATGCCTTCGCCCGCGCCTGGTTCAAGCTGACGCATCGCGACATGGGTCCGAAGTCCCGTTATCTCGGCCCGGACGTGCCGGCCGAAGACCTCGTCTGGCAGGATCCGATCCCGGCCGGCCGCAAGGACTATGATATCGGGGGCGTCAAGGCGAAGATCGCGGCGTCCGGTCTTTCCATCTCGGATCTGGTCGCCTCGGCGTGGGACAGCGCCCGCACCTTCCGCGGTTCGGATTTCCGCGGCGGCGCGAACGGCGCCCGCATCCGCCTTGCCCCGCAGAAGGACTGGGAGGGCAATGAGCCGGCGCGTCTGGCCCGTGTTCTTTCCGTTCTGGAGCCGATCGCCGCGGCGTCGGGCGCCAGCCTCGCCGACGTTATCGTGCTCGCCGGCAACTACGGCGTCGAGCAGGCGGCAAAAGCTGCAGGGTTCGATATCGAAGTGCCCTTCGCCGCAGGGCGCGGCGATGCGACCGCCGAGCAGACAGACGCGGGCGGCTTCGCCCCGCTCGAGCCGCTGGCCGACGGTTTCCGCAACTGGCAGAAGAAGGACTATGTGGTGAGCCCGGAAGAGTTGCTGCTCGATCGCGCGCAGCTCATGGGCCTGACTGCGCCGGAGATGACAGCACTCGTCGGCGGTCTGCGCGTCATCGGCACGAACCACGCCGGCACGGCGCACGGCGTCTTCACGAGCCAGGTCGGCGCGTTGACGACGGACTTCTTCGCCACGCTGACCGACATGAGCTATTCGTGGGTGCCGACCGGCAACAACCTGTACGAAATCCGCGACCGCAAGACCGGCGCGACCAAATACACGGCGACCCGGGTCGACCTCGTCTTCGGCTCGAACTCCGTTCTTCGCGCCTATGCGGAGGTCTATGCCCAGGATGACAACAGGGAGAAGTTCGTCAAGGACTTCGTTGCGGCCTGGACCAAGGTCATGAACGCCGATCGTTTCGATCTGGCTGCATGACCCCTGGGATTTCCCAGCAACGCCTTCCCCCGTCAAACGGGGGGAGGCTGTCCGGTTCGCCGTCTCTGGAGATCGGCTCATCCGCACTCAGATCACGGCAAACCCTCGAATGGACTATCGGGTGGCTGCCGGCACGACCGATTTGAGCTGCCAGGCGCGATCCGGGATGGCCGGGCTGTGCTGCTCGAACAGGTGATCGGCCGCGCACGCCATTGCCGTTGGAAGGCGGTGTTAGAAGCGCACACTGACACCCACTCTGCCGCCCGCGGACTGTTCGCCATCTTCCTCGATGTTGAAGAGCAAGGCCGCGTCCAGATTCCAATTGATGTCGTTGGACAGATCGATGCCCGCGGAGAGCGCGCCGAAGGCGCCGCTGTTGTCGAGTGCAGCAAATCCGACGCTGGCTCCCATCCGTGGGGTGAGCGTCAATCCGCTTTCAAGCTCGTATCTGCGCTCGATTTCCGCGCCGCCGCTGAGACGCCATTGCTGCTCGGTAAAGCCCTCGAGCGATACCGTTCCGCCGGTGGCGTTGGAGACGGCATAGTCATCGACCTTTTCGTTGAAGAAGACCGCTCTGAGTTTTGGTGTGAGGATGGTCTCCTCATCGATCAGCCATTGCCCCTGCAGCTTGGTATCCCACAGCCAGCGGGTCGTATCGAAGGAGCCGTCGAAGAACGCGGTGTCGATGTCGTTCCACGAACCGCCGTAGAGCAGGCTTGTGTCGAGGAACACGCCCTTGCCGATCTCGAAGGAGGCGTAGGGGCCGGCGAGCCAGCCGTTGCCCGTTAGCTCCGCATCTTCATCTGTGGGGTCGCTCATGCGGTCGAAATGGAACGACAGACCGACCAGCGCCTTTTCGTTGATGAGGTAGTCGGCGCCAGCTGAAAACAGCCCGAAGTTGCCCCATTGGCCCTCGTTCTCATCACGCTTGTGCATCAGGAATGTGCCGTCGATCCAGACGTCGAACGGCGAGAGAGTGGGATCCGCTTGCGTTCCACCCCCTTCGGCAGTCTTGCGCGCCGCGTCGATCTGCGAAAGGCTGGCGGCGAAACCGAGGGTAACTCCATCGGCAGAGGGCGACACGCGGGTGGTGACGGGTTCGTTGCTCGTCGCGTTTCTCCGTCGATCGAGCAGACCCGGCACCTTAAGCGTCGAGGAAATAAGGTTCTGCCGCGTTTCGACGAACCCACGCACGAGGCCGTCGATTTCGTCGGCGACTTGCTGCGCATCAAAACCGATGCGGTAGGAAATGCTGGCGACGTTCGACGCGCCGGTGGCGCTCGTCAGCGTGTAGCCGACGACGGCGGTGCCGGAGAAGGCGGGATTTGGCGTGAATTTCAGGTAGAGGCCGACGGGTGTGAAACTGCCTGTTGCTGCAAGTTCGCCTTCGATGATCTCCGCCGTCCCCGCGTTCGGCGGCTGCACGAATGCAACGGCGCCTGAGGCGAACGGTCCGCCGGTCGCGCCGTTGTTCAGATAGACATTCGGCGGCGCGGAGCCGGCGGGAACGTTGACCGTCCTGTCGGGCGCCGTCACTTCGCGCGCCTTGACCGTTATGGAGTATGACGCCGTGCCGCTGTTGCCGGCAGTGTCCGTTGCCGTGATCCTGAAGCTGTGTTCACCGATGGTCGCATCCGCGTCGAGCGGGCCGGTCAGCGCGCCGGTCGAGACGTTCAGGATCATTCCTTTGGGCAGACTTCCGGCGCTGATGCCGTAGAGTGTCGCGCCAACACCCCCGTTTGCCACTATGCCGACGCTGTAGTTCTCGCCGGCCATGGCTGCCGGGAGGGCTCCCTGCGCCGGCGCGAAGGACAACGCGATCGGTGCCGGATTGATCACCAGCGCGTATGTGGCGGATCCGCTTGCCCCATATGCATCGGTGGCTGTGATGGTGAAGCTGGTGCTGCCGGCGGCAGCCGGGGTGCCGGACAGGGTTCCGTCGGCCGCCACAGTGAGACCCGCCGGCAGCGCGCCCGATGTCAGCGAATAGGAATAGGGAGCCGTTCCGCCGCTGGCGGTGACCGTCTGGCTGTAGGCGGCGCCGGCTGTTCCGTTGGCAAGGCTTGTCGGTGTGAGCACGATCGTCGGGGTATCGACGGACAAGGTGTAGGTCTGCGCTCCGGTGCTTCCGAAGGCATCGGTCGCCTGGATGCTGAACGTGAAGTTTCCGCTTGCCGTCGGCGTGCCGGACAATGTCCCATTGGCCGCAAGGTTGAGACCTGCCGGCAGCGTGCCGGAGGTCAGGGAATAGCCGTACGGCCCGACCCCGCCGCTGGCGGTGACCGTCTGGCCATAGGCAGCGCCCAGCATCCCTGATGCAAGGCTTGTCGGCGTCATCACGATCGTCGGGGCGTTGACGGACAAAGCGTAGGTTTGTGCTCCGGTCCTTCCGAAGGCATCGGTCGCCCGGACGTCGAACGTGAAGTTTCCGGCTGCAGTCGGAGTGCCGGACAATGTCCCGTTGGCGGCAAGGTCGAGACCTGCCGGTAGCGTGCCGGAGGCCAGGGTATAGCCGTAGGGGCTGACGCCGCCGCTGGCACCAAGCGTTTGGCTATAGGCCGTGCCCGTCGACGCGGAAGGCAAAGTCGCAGGCGAGAGCGTGATCGTGGGCACACCGATCACCAGCGCATAGGCGCGATCGCCGGAATAGGGGCCGGTTCCGCTGGAACTGTCGGTGGCTCGAATGGTGACGTTGAAGGTCCCGCTCGCCGTCGGGGTGCCGGACAAGGTGCCGTTGGCGGCCAGGGTGAGACCTGCCGGCAACGCGCCCGATGCCACCGAATAGCTATACTGCGCGGTTCCGCCACTGGCCGTCATCGATTGATTGTAGGCGACACCGATTTCCCCTGTCGCGAGGCTTGCCGGAGAAACGACGATCGCTGGCAGGTCGACGGCGAGCGTATAGGCCTGGATACCCGTGCTGCCGAAGGCATCGGTCGCTTGCACGCTGAACGAGAAGCTCCCCCCGGCCGTTGCGGTACCCGACAACGTTCCGCCGACCAATGTGATGCCGGGTGGGAGCGCGCCTGATGATATTGCATAGGTGTAGGGTCCGGTTCCACCTGTAGCCGCGATCGTCTGGCTGTAGGCGGCGCCAGTCGAGGCGGCCGGCAAAGTCGCAGGCGAGAAGGTGATCGTGGGCACGCCGATCACCAGCGTGTAGTTCTGCTCGCTGAAATACGGGCCGGTGCCGCTGGAACGGTCGGTGGCTCGAATGGTGACGTTGGAGGTTCCGCTCGCCGTCGGCGTGCCGGACAAGGTGCCGTCTGCGGCGAGCGTGATCCCTGCCGGCAGTGCACCCGCCATGACCGCAAAGATGTGGGGGGTCGTTCCACCGCTGGCCGAAATGGTCTGGCTGTAGGTCGCGCCGACGGTGCCACCTGCAAGGCTCGTCGGAGACATGGCAATAGCCGGAGCGTTGACGTTCAGGGTGTAGGCCAGGGTCCCGGTGCTGTTGAACGCGTCGGTCGCCTGGATCGTGAACGGGAAACTTCCTCCGGCCGTTGCCGTGCCCGACAACGTCCCGTCGCCAGCCAAAGCCATGCCCGCCGGGAGCGAGCCAGATGTGACCGCAAAAGTGTAGGGACCGACCCCGCCGCTGGCGGCGATCGTTTGGCTGTAGGACGTGCCTACGATGGACACAGGCAAAGCCGCTGGTGAAATCGCAATCGCCGGTGCCACGATTTCAACGGAGTATGCCGTCGGGGCGGTATCGTTGTGGCCGTCCCTTGCCTCAATCGAGAACGAGAAGGTACCGGCTGCCGTCGGCGTGCCCGAGAGCACACCCGCCGCCGAGAGGGTCAATCCGGTCGGAAGCGCGCCGGTCGAAACGGAATATGTATACGGCGACAATCCCCCGGAGGCGCTGAAAGACAGGCCATAGGCCGAGCCGACGGTGCCGCCCGCCAAGGTGCCGGCCGGAGGCGATAGGGCCAATGGCGTGCCGCGGGTTACGGCGACCGAATAGGTCTTTTGAGTGGAACGGTCCTGCGCGGTGACGGTGACGGAGACGGAATTCGAGCCGACACCCAGAGAGATTGCGCCTGAAGGCGAGCCGCTTGCGACCGGATTGCTATTGACTGAGACGGTCGCTCCGCTGTCGGTGGTCGTGGGGGTGACGGTCAGCGACGAGACGCTGTTGGGAACAGTGACGGAATAGTTCGTTGTCGTTGACGCGAACGAGGGTGAAAGTGATCCCGTGCTCAGCGACAGGAGGCTGAGCGTTGCGTCGGTTGATGGCGCGATGTAGGTGAACCCACTGGTAAGCGTTCCTGAACCTGCCGGGTTGGTGACGACGATGTCGACGGCGCCAGCCGCATGCGCCGGTGTGACGGCCCTGATCTGCGTTTCGTTGACGACCGTGACCGACGTGGCCGCAGCGCCGCCGAAAGTCACGCTCGTCGTCCCGGTAAAGTTGGAGCCGTCAATCGTCACGTCGGTCGTGTCCAATGTCAGGCCGGAAGCAGGCGAAATCGACGAGATCACCGGCGGCAGCAGCGTGGAACGGCACGTAACGGTGACCGTAGCGACGCCACTCTCGTAGCCGCCCATGACATACATCCAATATGTCTGCGCCGGATCGAGCGTGATGCTCCCGGACCGCGTGAAGTCGTTCGGCTCGGTCGGGCCGATGGAGTGCTCTACGACCGTTATGTCATATTGCCCGCCTTTTGAGACGCCAAACGAGGCGCCGGCATAGCCACCGCTTTTCTCCAAGGCACTGCTGTTGGTCGTGGTGACCGTGTAGGAGAGTTCCTCGCCTTGCTCGAACGACGCATAGTAACCCTCGAACCATGCGTTCTGCACGCCACGCGAAATATTCGACCAGTTGGCGTTGATTTCATTGCAGGCGTTCGAAAGGGCGTAGGCGTTGCCCGCCATCAACAACGCAATGAGGAACGTTGCGAACCGCATGGCGATCGCCTTGCTTGAGCGCGCCGGGCCCGCCAGCGCTAGCAGGCGGGAAATGGGATGAAATGCTGGAGAACTGTCGTGTGTTGCAATGACGTCTTGCTCAGAGTCACGACAGAAATACGTCATCGGAAAAAGCCCCACTACAAAATCCCGGGCGCAAACGTACCCGCCGAAAAGGCAGGGCCTTCGGCGCGCGCTTCTTGCGTCTGGATTGTCCCCCGATTGCCACGGCCCTCTTGCCACCAACAGAACCAAAGCAAATATAGTGATACTTATTGCCGGTTCGGCCACGTAAGGCTGTGGCCGTCCTGCAACACACGCGCAGATTTTATGATTTCGCCCAGGGCATTTGCGCTTGTCGGTAGAATGCGGAATCGGGGGCGGGGCGCTACGGCGAGTGAAGCACGACGATCCCGGAAACATCGCGCCTGATAATTTGTGGCTAACACAAGGTTGCACCGAAGACGACGGCCTGAACATGGAATCAGGCCGTCCCCTCCTGGCGGTCGGTTGATGTCTGGTTCGGCAAAAAGACTGTCGTCATGCCTCGGGGGCGTAGCCGAAGACGACGGCCGGATTTTCTGATGTCTCAACCCATACGCTTTTCGTCTGCGTATAGGCCAAAAGCGCATCCCGCCCGCTGGAGCGGCCATAGCCGGAGCGGCCGAAACCGCCGAAGGGCGACATGACGCTGATCGTCTTGTAGCCATTGATCCAGAACGTGCCGGCGCGTACGCGCGCCGCCATGCGGTGGGCGCGCCCGACATCCTTTGTCCAGACCGCGCCGGCGAGGCCATAGGGGTTGTCGTTGGCAAGCGCCACGGCTTCGTCCTCGTCCTCAAAGACGGTGACGCCGACGACCGGGCCGAAGACCTCCTCGCGCGCGATGGTCATGTCGGGTTTGACGTTGTCGAGGATCGTCGGGGCGAAGAAGAAGCCGCCGGAGGAGGAAAGCGCCTCCGGTTTCGTGCCGCCGGTTGCAAGCGTCGCGCCCTCGGCAACGCCCTGGCGCACCATCTCGTCGATCTTTGCCCATTGACGGGCATTGTTGATCGGGCCGATCTGGGTGGCGTCGAGATAGGGATCGCCGACGGGGATGCGCTCGGCGGCGCGGGCATAGCGCTCGACGAATTGCTGGTGCACCGAGCGGTGGATCAAGAGGCGGGAACCGGCGACGCAGCTTTGGCCGGCGCCCGAGAAGATGGCCGACTGCGCACCGACGATCGCACGGTCGAGATCCGCGTCGGCAAAGACGATGTTGCCGGACTTGCCGCCGAGTTCGAGAATGCAGGGGACGACATTTTTCGCAGCTGCGGCCGCAGTGGCAGAGCCGGCCTCAGCAGAGCCGACGAAGACGACGAGGGCCGTTTTCGGGTGGGCAACCATGGCAGCGCCTGCGGTCAGGCCCTGGCCGGCGATGACGTTGACGAGGCCGCGCGGTGCGCCGCCCGCTTCGCAAAGCGCGCCGAGGACCAGCGTGCTGAGCGGCGTCAGTTCCGACGGCTTGATGACGACGCCGTTGCCGGCGCAGATCGCCGGCGCGATCTGCCAGCCGCCGGTGAAGAGAGGTGCGTTCCAGGGCGTGATCTGCGCAACGACGCCGACCGGTTCGTGCCTGATATAGTTCAGGTGCGACGTTGGCACGGGAATGACGTCGCCGTGCAGCTTGTCGCACCAGCCGGCATAATATTCGAACATCTCGGCGACACGCAGCGCTTCGCCGCGGATGTCGCGGATCGGCCGGCCGGCGGAGCGGCTTTCAAGCTCGGCCAGTTCCGGTGCGCGCTCGCGGATCTTGCGGGCGATCTCGTTCATCACGCGGCCACGCGCCGACGCCGTCATCGCCATCCATTCGCGCTGGGCGCGCGTCGCCGCTTCCATCGCCGCATCGATGACGTCGTTGCCGGCGTCCTTGAACGTCGCGAAAACCTCGCCCGTTGCCGGATCGGTCAGATCCTGCTCAGGCCCGGAGCCCGCCACCAGCGCGCCGTCGACATAGCTGCCGATCTCGCTGCCGGGCAGGAAACCATGAAACAGCGTGCGGATGCGCTCGGCCTTGGCGGCCGGCATGGTCATGTCGTTCATCGTCTTCCCCTTGTCTTGTCAGTTGTCGTTGGCCGCGGCGCGGAAGGCGCCCATGCGGGTGAAATCGTCGGCATTGTCGAGCGGGCTTTCGGCCCAGAGCCGGGCGACGGCGGCCGAAAGCGGTAGTGCTGCGCCGGTGCGCGCGGCGAGCTCGCTTGCAAGCCGCACGTCCTTGCGCATCAGCCCCATGGTGAAGCCGCTGTCGAAGCGGTCGTTCATCACCCATGTCGGAAAATGCACTTCGCTGATCATCGACTTGCCCGAAGCGGCGTTCAGCACCTTCAGCGCCTGTTCGGGCTCAAGCCCGGCCGAAAGCGCAAGCTTCAGGCCCTCGCCCGTCGTCACCATGTGGGCGGCCGCAAGCAGGTTGTTGACGAGCTTGGCGACATTGCCGGCGCCGCTCTGTCCGACATGCAGGGCCTTGGCCGACATCGCATCGATCACCTCTGCCGCACGCGCGACATCGGCGTCGCTGCCGCCGATCATCATCGTCAGCTTGCCGCTTGCCGCTCCCGCCGGCCCACCGGAAACGGGTGCATCGAGGAAACCATGGCCAAGCGCATTCAAGCCGGCGGCGAGATCGCGCGAAACGTCGGGCTCAGACGTGGAGGTGTCGATGATGACGACACGCTCCTTGGCACCCTTCAGGGCGTCGAGATTGGCTTCGACGACGGCTGCGACGTCCTTGGCCGTCGGCAGCGAGAAGACGATGAAACCGGTATCGACGAAGACATCGCAGAGCGTTTCGCAAGCCGTCACGCCGCCTTCGCCAGCCAGTCTGCGTCTGCTGTCGGAGAGGTCGAAGCCCTTCACGGCAAAGCCGTGGCTTGCGAGCGTGGTCGCCATTCCGAGCCCCATGGCTCCAAGCCCGACCACGCCTATCGCTGTCTCTTTCGTCGTCATGTCCGGTGTCACCCTCAGCGTTTGTTTTGGTGCTGTGAAGGTGGCACGGGGTATCCGGGGCGGGTAGACGGCGGGTCCGGTACACTGCGTTGCTTGCTCCGCAACGTCGGTGTTTCGCCGGAGACCGACCCGAGGCATCGCGTGTTTCCGGTTTAGATAAAGTCGCAGCAACGCTCGATCTCTTTGTTTTACGCATTACCGTCAGACCGTCACGACGATCTTGCCGAATTGTTCGTTCGTCTCGAGATAGCGATGCGCCTCGACGATCTGCTCGAACGGAAAGGTCCTTGCGATCGTCGGCTGCAACGAGCCCGAGGCGAGGCCGTCGAGAATGAAGGTCTTGGCCGCCTGCAATCGCTGGGGATCGGCAATGATCTCGTGGACGAGGTAGCCTCGCAACGTCAACGTCTTGCTGAGGACGGCAAACAGCGGAAAAGGCGTGGGTTCGGGGCTGAGGCCGCCATACTCGATCAGGATGCCGCCACGCGACATTGCCGCCGTCAACGGCTCGAATATCGGCCCGCCTATGGGGTCAAACACCACACGGATTCCTTGCGGGCCGGCAATCTCCTTCAATCGGGCTTCTAGGTCTTCCTCGGTTGAGGCGACCACATGCGCGGCGCCGAAATCGAGCAGGGCCTGCTTCTTGGCGGAGGTCCGCGTGACCGCGATCGCCGTTGCGCCGACCATGTTGGCGATCTGGATGGCCGCCAGTCCGACGCTGCTCGAGGCTGCGGTGATCACGACCATATCCCCCTTACCGAGCTTGGCGATGTCGATCAGGGCGCCATAGGCCGTCAGATACTGCATCCAGACCGCTGCGGCCGCTTCCCAACCGAGCGTCGGCGGGTGTTTGACGACCTGGGAAGCAGGGAAGGTGGCAAGCTCGCCATAGGCCGGCCAACGGACCATTGATATCGGTGGGATGACGCTGACGGCGTCACCGGGCTTGAGGTCGTCGACCCCGTCGCCGACCGCCTCGATGGGGCCTGCAGCCTCAAGGCCGAGACCGGAAGGCAGCGTCGGCGTCTCGATATACCGGCCCGAGCGCAGCAGCGCCTCGGCGCGATTGAGGCCGAGCGCCTTGACGCGAATGCGGACCTCGCCGGGGCCGGGGGCGGCAACATCCCGATCCTCGATGCGCAATACCTCGGGACCACCATGCTCATGAAAACGAACGACGCGTGCCATCAGCCGTAAACTCCGTATTGATTGAACTGAATAAGCTATGCGCGTCCGCTTCTTTTCGATAAATGACGGATTTGGCAGAGTAGCAGGAACCAGGAGTTTCGAATATGGATCGCCTTACGAGCATGGCGGTGTTCGTCAAAGCCGTGGATCTCGGCTCGTTTGCAGCCGCATCGGTCGCTCTCGATCTTTCCGGGCCGATGGTCGGCAAACATGTCCGGTTTCTGGAAGAACGGCTCGGCGTGCGTCTGATCAACCGCACGACCCGCCGACAGAGCCTGACCGAATTCGGACGCGCCTATTATGACCGCTGCCGCGTTATCCTTGCGGAAGCGGAAGCGGCGGATGCACTTGCGGCCGACCAGCTTTCCGAGCCGCGTGGCCGGCTGCGCGTCACCATGCCGGCTCTGCTCGGCCGGCGGTGCGTCGCACCCATCCTCATGGAGTTCGCGCGGAAATACCCAAGGCTCGAGCTCGAGCTCTCGTTCGGCGATCGCATCGTCGATCTCGCCGAGGATGGCTACGACCTTGCCATCCGCACCGGCACTCTGGAGGACCGGTCCGGCCTCATCGCCCGTCGCCTCGCCAGCCACAGCATGGTCGTTTGCGCATCGCCGTCCTATGTCGCGAAATACGGCGCCCCAAGGCAGATCGACGACCTGAGTGGCCATCATGCAGTGACGTATAATCGACCGGGATGGGTGCATCCCTGGCTGTTCCCGCGGGACGGCCAGCCGGCACGGGAAGTGACGCCCGCCAATCGGATGCGCCTCGACGACCTCGAGGCCATCGCCGATGCGGCGACCGCCGGGATGGGGCTGGTGTGGCTGCCGTCATGGCTCGTTCGCCATCGCATCAAGGCTGGTGTCCTTGTCGAAGTTTTGCAAGGCGAGCCTGAATATGTGTTCGACAACTATGCCCTGTGGCTGCGCACGCCGCATTTGCCGCTGAAAGTCCGCCTTGCAGCCGATGCACTGGCGGCGGCCCTGCCCAAGGCGATGATCTAGGCCGTGAACCCATAAACCGGATGAGGAGTGGGGTCCGGTCCGTCCGCTTGGTCAAAGGTTTCCGGTCGGCGAAGCTGAGTGCAGAAGTGGCCCCACTTGTAAGCCCGTTTGGGAAGCGTCAGTCTCGAAAAGACTGCATTTCCAGCGCGAGATGCTGGCCGAGTTTTTCCACCGAGAGCGGCAAACGGCGATGGGCCCGCACCATCAGATGGGCACTCGCCTCGCGCAGCAGCGGATCTTCGAGGTCGACTGCCTGCATGATGCCGCGACCGATTTCGCCGGAGACGGCGGCGCGGGGCAGGAAGGTGACGCCAAGACCGGAGGCGACGAAGCGGCGCAGCACTTCGATCGAGTGGGTTTCGAGCAACGGCGCCAGCGCCATGCCGGCGTCGGCGGCGACGCGGGCGACGAGCTGGGTCACGCCATTGCCCTTGCCGAGCAGGGCTGAGGGCGCGGTCAGACAGTCCGCCAGTTTCAGATCGGTACGGTTGGAGAGGGCGTGCCCGTTCGGCACGATGACGCAAAGCGGCTGCCGGGCGATCGCCAGCGCCCGGATGCGCGGATCGGTCAACGGCGTGTAAGCGATGCCGATATCCGCGTCGCTGTTGGCGATGGCATCGACCACGTCCTCGGTGCTGCCGAGTTCGACGATGTAGCGGACATAGGAATGCGCCTTGGAGAAGGACGACAGCCCGTGTTCGACAAGATCGGCCATGAAGCCTTCGCCGCAGCGAATGCGGATGCGCGTCTGCTGTACACCGCGGATCTGGTCGAGCTGTTCGGCAAGCAGGCCGTTGTCTTCCACGACTCGTTTGCCGTGTTCGAGAACGAGTTCGCCGGCATCCGTCAACACTGTGCCGCGCGCGGTGCGCTCGAACAGCGCCAGGCCGATCTCGCGTTCGGTGTCGGCGATCTGGCGGCTGACGACCGATGGCGCCAACCCCATATGTTCGGCAGCGCCGCGGATCGAACCGATACGGGCGACTGCCATAAAAATCTTGAGCGCTTTCGCGTCGAGCACGTCCATGGCGGTCATGGTTGCGATGGAAATCGTTTGAGGTCAACGACCAAGAGAGGTCGCGATCAGTCGTGTCCAGAGGTTGACACCTTGCGCGATGATCGCATCGTTGAAGTCGTAGTGCGGCGAATGCAGGCCGGGATTGGCGCCGTCGCGGCGGGCGCCAAGCCAGAGGTAGCAGCCGGGGCGTTCCTCCAACATGAAGGCAAAATCTTCCGCGGCCATGCTGGGCGCGGCATCGACGACCGAAAGCGCGTTGTCTTGGGCTGCGACCGAACGCACGAAGGCCGCCGACGCCGCATCATTGATCGTGGCGGGGTAGCGATATTGATAGTCGAGATCGGCGCTGCAGCCGAGACCTTCGGCGATGGCCGCCGTCAGCGTCCGCATGCGCTTTTCGAGGATGTCGCCGACCTCTTTCGCGAACCAGCGTGTGGTGCCGCGAATGACGGCATCCTGCGGGATGACGTTCCAGGCGTCGCCGCCGTGGATCTGGGTCACAGAGACCACGGCTGCGTCGAGAGGCGAGACGTTGCGGCTGGCAATCGTCTGCAGCGCTGAAACGATCTGGGCTGCGGCAACCAGTGGATCGGCGCCCTCATGCGGCATGGCGCCGTGGGCGCCCCTGCCGGTAACACGGATTTCGAACACGCCGAAGGCGGCCATCATCGCTTCGTCGCGGGCAACGCAGGAGCCGACGTCGAGTGCCGGCCAATTGTGCAGCGCATAGACGGCGTCGGCTGGAAAGTCACGGAACAGACCGTCGGCAACCATGGCGCGCGCGCCGCCCTCGGCTTCTTCGGCCGGCTGGAAGATGAAGTGGACCGTCCCGTCGAAATCGATCTCGCAGGCCTGTCGCGCGGCGGCGAGAAGCATCGAGACGTGGCCGTCATGGCCGCAGGCATGCATCTTGCCCGGGGTTTTCGACGCGTAGGCGACGCCGCTTGCCTCGACGATCGGCAGCGCGTCCATGTCGGCGCGGATGGCGATGGTTCGGGGCGAGGTACCACGCGAGAGCGTGCCAATGAGGCCGGTGCCGCCATAGCCGCCTTTGACGGCGATGCCCCACTCAGTGAGCCTGCCGGCGATGAAGGCTGACGTTTCCCGTTCCTCGAAGGCGAGCTCCGGATGGGCGTGCAGATGGTGGCGCCAGGCGATCGTTTCCGCGATGCGGTCGGGGCTGATGTCGTGGCGGCACATCTCATTCATCCTGTATCTGCAAATTGAGGGCCGGCCGCAAAGGCGGCCGGCCCGGTTCTGTTCTATTCTATCCTACTGGCCGAGCCTCAGGAACAGATCGGCGACGACGACGGAGCCCATATAGGTTCCGATCATCACGCAGATCGCCACGATCACGATCTTCCAGCCCGAGCGGCGGGCGATCGCAAATTCGCTGGCCGTCAGTGCAAGGCCGCCATAGGCGAGCGCCGGCGTGGCGAGCGCCAGGAAGTTCAGGTGTTCGACCTGTTCGCTGACCCAGGCAGCGCCCGGGACGCCGGGGATAGTGATCAGGATCGCGATCAGCGAGACCCAGGCGACGCTTGGCAGATAGAAAGGCACGAAGCGTGCAAAGCCGAGGCCGATGATGCAGGCGACATAGAGTACCGCCATGCCAGGCAGGGCGACGAGCGGCGAGGTTCCCGTTCCGACCCAGTTGGCGACCAGGCCGATCGCGCAGGCAATCAGCAGCAGTCCGGAGTGGCGGACGAGATCGATCTTGCGCTCGTCTTCCGCATTCAGCGGCAGGTCGTCGGCAAGATTTGCGGTGGTGTTGATTTGGTTGGCCATTGTTCCGGTCTCCCCGATCAGGCTGTTGCGCGTTCGGACGGGCGGGCTTTGTTGTAAAGCCATTCCGTCAGCGGCAGGGCGACGAACATGCCGACATAAAGGCCGGTCGCGTAGGTCAGGATGTTGCTGGCTGCGGCCAGCGCCAGGATGATGTCCTTCTGGTCAGGAACGACGGCGACGAGACCGCCAGTACAGGCGGCAAGCATCGAGCCCGAGCCGACGCCACAGGACATGGCGAGCGCGCGCACGTCGAAGATGCCGAGACCATGGACGAGCGGCGGCATGATGGCAAAGACGAATGTGCCGATCAGCGTGCCGGTGGCATAGACGCCCATGGCGCCAGCGCCTTCCGGCGAGTTGAGGCCGTATTTGTCGGCGATCAGCGCGAGGTTAGGCTCGCGGTCGATCGAGTAGGTGGCGCCGACGGCTTCGCGGCCCATCTTCAGAAGGAACACGGCGACCGGGAAGGCGATGAGGATCGTGCCGAGATTGCCGATTTCCTGCAGCACGAGCGCCGGTCCGGCCTCGATGATCTTGGAGATCTGCGGTCCGACCGTCGTGCCGAACTTGGCGATGAAGGGCATGATCGCAATGGTGATCATGGCGCCGGAGAGCTTGACCGCATCCTTGGAAAGGAACTTGGCGCTTGCCTTGAAAATGGCGGGATTGAGCAGGATGCCGAGCGCGAAGGCGTAAAGGATCGGCAGGAAGATCACGGTGCCGAGGCCGATCGACAGGCGTTGGATGCCGATCAGCTCGCAGGCGATGACGATCGCGAGCACAAGGATGTGCAGATAGAGCCCGCCCGTGGCGGCTCCGGGTTTTCCGGTCATGATGTTCTCCTCTGGTTGGGGACCAGTTGTTGTTCTTTGCCCAGATTTCACACTATGGGGTGAGGGCAAATTCCGGCTAGCCGGTCGGCGAGCAACGAAGTGTTGCCGTTCCAGCAACAGCCACCGAGCTGAAGGCGGCCTTCGCAAAGCCGCTCGTCGCGTTTTGTCATTTCATCGTCACAGTCCTGCTCGGGTCGAGTGCGGATGCGAATCGCGCTTTCGCTTTGTCCTGGCTTTTGCATGTGCAGCCTCGATGGCCAAGGCCACATCCGACCAAGTCGGGGCGAGCGACAGGGAAAGCGCCAGCTTTCCCCAGCAAACCCGCCGATCGGCCCGGCCAACTCCGGGCATTTGCAGATTCGATATGTAGATCTGAAAAACCCTTCAGAAATCACTGAAAATCAGCATTGAAATCGATTACATTTTCTGGCTTCATAGCCCTCGCAAGATTTTGGGAGGATCTTATGAAGAAGCTTATCGCCATAGCACTCGGCACCGTCGCATCCATTGCCATCTCCGCTTCGCTCGCCAATGCAGAGACCTTCAAGATTGGTCTGTCCAATGGTTGGGTCGGCAGCGAGTGGCGCACGCAGATGATCGATGAGGCCAAGGCGGCTGCGGAAAAATGGAAGGAAAAGGGCGTCGACGTCGAAGTCTCCGTCCAGAGCGCCAATGTGGATGTGCCCGGGCAGATCGCCCATGTGCGCAACTTCATTGCCGAGGGCGTCAACGCCATCATCGTCAACCCCAACAGCCCGACGGCCTTCGACCCGATCTTCGCGCAGGCGAAGGAAGCCGGCATTCTGGTGATCGCCACCGATGCCGAAGTCTCGTCGCCGGATGCGACCTATGTTGGTATCGACCAGACGGCGTGGGGTGCGGCCGGCGCCAAGTGGCTTGCCGAAACGCTCGGCGGCAAGGGCAAGGTCGTCGCCATCAACGGCGTCGCGGGCCACCCGGCAAACGAGATGCGCGTCGCCGGCTACAAGCAGGTCTTCAAGGACTACCCGGATATCCAGGTGGTCAACGAGGTCAACGCCAACTGGGATCAGGCGCAGGGCCAGCAGGCCATGCAGAACATCCTGGCGACCTACCCTGATGTCAACGGCGTCGTCGTCCAGGACGGCATGGCTGCCGGCGCCTGGAAGTCGATCATGGATGCAGGCAAGACGGGCCAGATCGCTGCAACCGGCGAGATCCGCAAGGACTTCATCGATCTCTGGAGCAAGGACAAGCTGAACTCCGGCGCGACCGTCAATCCGCCCGGCGTCATGGCAAGCGCGCTCAACGTCGCTGTCCTCATGCTGCAGGGCAAGGAACTGAAGGAGCCGGCGACGGCTGGCCAGTACAAGAACGCCATGTACCTGCCGATCCCGTTCATCGACTCGAAAAACCTGGCGGACGCCGCCAAGCAGGTCGACGGCAAGCCCGGCTACTATTCCTACACCAGCGCTCTTTCGATCGAAGACGCCGAAGCGCTCTTCAAGTAAGCGCTTGAGCCGAGCGGATGTCGTCATCCGCTCGGCGCCCCGGACCCGATTTTACGGACGACACCCCATGTCGAAACTCAAACTGAACGGCGTAAGCAAGGCTTACGGCGCCACCCTGGCTTTGCGCCGCGGCGACCTCGAGATCGCCGCCGGCGAAGTTCATGTGCTCATGGGCTCGAACGGCTCGGGCAAGAGCACATTGTGCAAGATCATTGCCGGCAGCGTGCGGCCCGATGGCGGGGAGATCCTCATCGACGGCCGGCCGGTTACGATTTCCGGTCCGCAATCGGCGCGTGCGCAGGGCATTGGCATCTTCTACCAGGAGCTCAGCCTGGCCGGGAACCGCTCGGTCGAGGAGAACATCTGCCTGGCCATGCTGCCGGTGAAAGCCGGGCTCTTCATCGACCGTGCCGCCCTGAAGGCGCGCGCCGCGCGCTACATCGACCTTTTCTCTGGAGTTTTCGGTGACGGATTTGCGGCCGAGACGCTCGTCGGCAATCTGCGTGCCGATCAGCGACAGCTTGTCGAGATCATGAAGGCACTGGCCAGCGAAGCCCCGATCCTGATCTTCGATGAGCCGACCTCGGCACTCGATCGGGCGCAGGTCGACCGCTTCTTCGATATTCTGCGCGGGCTGAAGCGCGACGGCCGCGGCATCATCTTCATTTCGCACCGCATGGACGAGATCACCGCGATTGGCGATCGGGTGACGATCATCCGCGATGGCGAGACGATCAAGACGCTCAACCTGAACGAGACCGATCCTGCGGCGGTCATCCGGCTGATGGTGGGCGGCGCTGGCGACATGCCGGCTTCGCGGTCGTCCGCGCCTGCCGTGGCGAGCTTTGCCACCGGTGCCGCCATGACCGTCGACAAGCTTTCCGGTGCCGGTTTCCGCAATGTCAGCTTCGAGGTCGCCAAGGGCGAGATCCTCGGTCTCGGCGGCCTACACGGCCAGGGGCAATCGGCGATGTTGCGTGCAATCTTCGGCGCAGGTGCCATAACATCTGGCGGGATCCGCATCGGTGGCGATCATTTCGATGCCAGGAGCCCGCGCGACGCCATCCGGCGCGGCTGCGCCTATGTCTCGGGCGACCGCGGTCGCGACGGTGTCATTGTCGGCAGGCCGATCATCGAGAATGTGACGCCCATCCACTACCTGCGCGATCGGCTGATGATTGCGCATCCGCGAAGCCTTAAGGAAAAGGCGATGCCGGCGCTCGCAGTCATGCACACGAAGTTCGCGAGTCTCCTGCATCCGATCAACTCGCTTTCCGGCGGCAACCAGCAGAAGGTGATCATTGCCCGCTGGCTGATCGACCGGCCGGATGTGTTGCTGCTCGACGATCCGACCAAGGGCATCGACCTCTCGGCCAAGGCCGATCTCTTCGCCCTCATTCGCCAGCTGGCGGCAGACGGGCTCGGCATTCTGCTCTACTCCTCGGAGGACGCCGAATTGCTTGGGAACGCCAACCGCATCCTCGTCTTCAACGGCGGGTCGGTGACGCGCGAGCTCACCGGCGAGGATCGCACCCGCTACAATCTCTACCAGGCTGCATACGAGGCCGCGTGATGACACCGACCACGACAGAAACTCTATCTTCGCACGCTGGCGGCCTGAAGCTGTGGCTTGAACGCTATCCGTTCCTGCCGGCGCTGATCATCGTCGTCGCGCTTCTGGCGCTGAACGGCGCGTTCTCGCCGAACAGCCTCGGCTACCGCTCGTTGACGGGCCTCCTCAGCACCTACATGGCGCTGATCATGCTGGCGATCGCCCAGACCTATGTCGTCTCGGCCGGGGACATCGACCTTTCGGCCGGTGCGACGCTGTCGCTCGTCAATGTCGCGATTGTCGTGCTGATGGAGAAATGGGGTGGCGGCGCCGGCGCCGTTGTCGGCGCCATGCTATTAGGCGTTCTGCTCGGACTCGTCTGCGGCGTGATCAACGGCATCGTCGTCGCAGCGCTGCGATTGCAGGCGATTGTCGCCACCTTTGCGACCAGCATCTTCTTCACCGGCGTTGCGCTCTATGTCATGCCGGTGGCCGGCACACCGGCCCCGGCACTGTTCTGGCGCACCTATGGTGGCCGGTTGCTCGGCCTTCCCTTTGTCTTCTATGTCCTTGCAGCACTCGCCCTTCTGCTCTTCCTGTTGTCGCGCACCCGTCTCGTCACCCAGCTTCTGGCCGTCGGCGACGACCAGCAGGCGGCCTACCAGACCGGCCTTCCCGTGGTTCTGATCCGCATCAAGGGTTATGCGCTGTGCGGTCTGTTTTCGGCGCTCGCAGCGTTCTGCCTGACCGGCGACACCGCCAGCGGCGACCCGCTGGTCGGCGGCAAGATGACGCTCTACAGCGTCGCGGCCGTCGTGCTCGGGGGCAGCGCGCTTGCGGGCGGCTGGACGACCGTGGTCGGCTCGCTGCTCGGCGCGCTGACGATCGGTCTCGTCAATTCGCTCGTCTTCTTCATGGGCACGCCGTCGGAGTGGCAGAACTTCGTCCAGGGCCTCGCCATCCTTTTCGTCTTGATGGCAGGCGTGCTTGCCGGCCGGAGGGCACGCGCATGAACGTCGCCATTTCCTTCCTCAAGAAGCCGCTGGTCATCGCGCTGCTGTTGATCGTCGCGCTGCTCTATCTCGGCGAGGGCCTGTCGCCGGGCTTTGCCTCGGCCGACCAGATCCTGCGCCTGCTGATCGTTGCTTCGCTGCTCGGCATTGTCGCTGCCGGCCAGAATGTCGTCATCCTCGGTGGCCGCGAAGGCATCGATCTTTCGGTTGGCGGCGTCGTTTCCCTGTCGGCGATCATTGCCGGCAATGTCATGAACGGCGCTGACGGCGGCATCCTGCCGGCGGTCCTTGCCTGCCTTGCGGCCGGTGCCTTCTTCGGCCTCCTGAACGGGCTTGGCGTCACGCTGCTGCGCATCCCGCCGCTGGTGATGACGCTCGGCATGCTCGGCGTGCTCCAGGGCCTGCTCGTCGTCATCCGCAACGGCATTCCCTCCGGGCGTGCAGCGCCTGGTCTCTCCGCCTTCGTCACGCAGCCGCTGGTGCTCGGCATTCCAGGCATCATCTGGCTCTGGATCGCCATCGGCCTGTTCATGGCCTTCATGCTCAGCCGTACCGTCTTCGGCCACCGCATCTATGCGATCGGTTCCAACGAGCATGCGGCCTATATGGCCGGCGTGCCGGTGCGGCGCATGCGCATCGGGCTGTTCATGATCTCCGGCATGTTTGCGGCCGTCGCCGGCCTATGCCTGCTCGGCTATTCCGGCTCGTCCTTTGCCAATGTCGGCGAGCAATACATGCTCTCCTCGATCATCGCTGTCGTCTTCGGCGGAACGTCGCTTGCCGGCGGCAAGGGCGGGTACACCGGCACCATGGCCGGCGCGCTGTTGCTGGTGATCCTCCAGGGCATCCTGACCACCGTCAACATCGACGAATCCGGCCGCCAGATGGTGTTCGGCGCGACGTTGCTACTGCTGATGCTGTTCTATGGACGGGGAAGGGCGATGCGCGCATGAGCGAGCGGCCGAAGATCAAGGATATCGCCGAGCGGGCCGGCGTTTCGGTTGCAACCGTGTCGCGGGCGCTGAGCGATTCCGGCCTGGTAACGGCCGAGACGCGCCAGCGCATCCATGCTCTTGCCCGTGAACTCAACTATCGGCCGAATGTCAGCGCGCGCAACCTGCGCACCCGCAAGTCGATGTCGGTGCTGCTGGTCGTGCGCGACGTCGGCAACCCGTTCTATCTCGACATTCTCAAGGGCGTCGAGGCGACGGCGCGCGAGGCCGGCTATTCCGTGCTGATGGGCAACACCGAGAATGACCCGGATCGCGAGACGGAATATTTCAACATGCTGCGCGACGGTCATGCCGATGGCATGATCCTGATGACCGGCAAGCTGCCGCCGGCGGGGCATGATGCTGGTGTCGACCTTGCGCGCCTGCCTGTCGTCGTCGCACTGGAAATGATCGAGGCCGCGGGGCTGCCGCATGTGCAGGTCGACAACCTTGCTGCCGCGAAGGCCGCAGTCGAGCATCTGATCGCGCTTGGCCACCGCAGGATCGCCCATATCGCCGGGCCGCTGCCCGAGGTCATGGCCATTCACCGCCGCGACGGCTATCGCGCCGCCATGCACGATGCCGGCCTTGCGATCCCGGACGGCTACGAGGTCCGCGGCGACTACCTGCTCGAAACCGGCCAGCTCTGCTGCGGTCAACTGTTTGCCCTATCCGAACCGCCGACGGCGCTTTTCGCCGCGAACGACGAAATGGCCTATGGCGCCATTCACGAGTTGCGTCGCCTCGGTCGCGACGTGCCGGGTGACGTTTCGGTCGTCGGTTTCGACGATCTCTACCTGAGCAAGGCCTTCTATCCGCCCCTGACCACCGTCAACCAGCCGCGCGCCGACATCGGCCGAACGGCAATGTCGTTGTTGCTGCGCATCCTTTCTGGCGAGGAGGTGGCCCTTGCCGCGCCCATCGTGCTGCCGACGGCCTTGAGCATCCGGGCCAGCACCGCCTCGCCACGTCACTTTTAAGTCGAGCATGATGTCGACCGAAAACCGCCTACACTTTTCGGCATCATGCTCCAGCCGAAAATCTGGGAGAAGAGAATGACACAGCTACCGAAGCAGACGCTGCGCGTGGGATTCGTCGGAACCGGCTTCATCGCCCATTTCCACCTGAAGTCGATGATCGGCGTGCGCAACGTCGAGGTGACGGGTGCCTTCAGCCGCAAGGCGGAAAACCGCGAGAAATTTGCGCGCGAAGTGGAAGCACTCGGGCTCGGCATCTGCCGCACGCATGAGAGCCTGGAAGCGCTGCTTGTCGCCGATGACGTCGACGCGATCTGGATCCTTTCGCCGAACTATACGCGCCTCGAGGTCATGCGCTCGCTGCACGGGGCAATCAAATCCGGTCGGAGCAAGGTGTTTGCGGTCGCCTGCGAGAAGCCGTTGGCGCGCACGGTGGCGGAAGCCCGCGAGATGCTGACGCTGGCCGAGGATGCCGGCCTCAACCACGGCTATCTCGAAAACCAGGTGTTCTGCACGCCGGTATTGCGCGGCAAGGAGATTATCTGGCGTCGCGCCGCATCCACCACCGGCAGGCCCTATCTCGCCCGGGCGGCAGAGGAGCATTCCGGCCCGCACGAGCCCTGGTTCTGGCAGGGCGACAAGCAGGGCGGCGGCGTTCTCTCCGACATGATGTGCCACAGCGTCGAGGTGGCGCGCTATCTGCTGACTGCGCCCGGTGCGCCGCGCAATTCGCTGAAGATCAAGGCCGTCAACGGCACCGTCGCCAACCTGAAGTGGACGCGCCCCAACTATGCCGAACAGTTGCGCAAGCGTTTCGGCAACGACGTCGACTATCGCAACCGTCCTTCGGAAGACTTTGCGCGCGCGACGGTGACGCTCGAGGACCAGGACGGCAACGAACTGATGATCGAGGCGACGACCTCCTGGGCCTATGTGGGCGCCGGCCTGCGCATCCAGCTCGAATTGCTCGGCCCGGAATATGCGCTCGAATACAATTCGCTGAGTACCGGTCTGAAGATCTTCATGTCTCGCGAGGTCACAGGTTCGGAAGGCGAGGATCTTGTCGAGAAGCAGAATGCCGAGCAGGGCCTGATGCCGGTGCTCGAGGACGAGGCCGGCGTCTACGGTTATACCGACGAAAACCGCCACATGGTCGAATGCTTCCGCAAGGGCGAGAAGCCGCTCGAGACCTTCGAGGATGGTCTTGCCGTGGTCGAGATGCTGATGGGGCTCTATCGCTCCGCCGAGATCAACGCCACCTTGCAGTTCCCGGCGCCGGAACTCGAACATTACGTGCCCGTCGTCGCGCGCAAGGGCGCGTAACAGGGCACGCCCGAGATCGGCGGGAGAGCGGCAAGGCCGGCTCCCGCCACCCGCTCCATGACGAGCTGGCCTTTCGCCATGGTTCCAAAGGCAGCCGCGGGATCTGTCGAGCCGCGCTCCCGGGCAACCGACGCCGACAAATTCGGTGCTTTCGAACCGTCGTCGGGAATAAACCGCGACGGCTGCCGTTATGCCCCATCGAGAAAACGCAACGACCGGATGACACAGGCGACATTCGCCACGAACCGGTCGAGAAGAAGCAAAGGATTGGGCCATCATGACCAGCGTTCGAGCACTTGCACCGGGCAAGGACATCGTCATCTCTTCCGACAACGAAGTGGGCGATTTCGGCGGTCAGATGCCGCTGCGCCAGGTGCGGCTGTTGACCGGGTCGATGCTGCTCACCTTCGAGGCGATCCTGATCTTTCTTGCAGCCGATGGGCTGACCATGCCGATGCGCGTGGCGCTGATGGTGTTTGCGACAACACTTGTCTGCTGGACGATCTTCGATCTTCCGGAAACGCCGGTGGCGCTTGCCGGCGCATTGGTCCTCGGCGCCACGGGCACCGTCAGCGAAGAGGCAGTGTTCGCAGCGCTCGGCAACGATATCGTCTGGAGGACATAGCGTTGGTTTCCCGCTATCCAACGCTAAGGGGGATCAAATCACGAACGCGAAGCAGAAGGCGCCTAACGTCGCATTTGAGTGTAGAGAGAGGAAGTCGAACCGCATACCCGGACGGCGGCTTGGCGGACACGGCCTCGATTTCAAGCCACCGCTCGGTAGAAATGACAACGGTCGAGTAGCAAAGTGTTGGTCTGACACTGGCTACGATTTCCGCCCCCTTCGGAATGATCAGAATGTTGGGCACCATCATGGGGACTTGGCAGATCGTCGAGCGCTTGGTCATGACAGTTAATCGCCGTTACATCGACCGCCCATTGGAAAGATCGCGCCCATTGGAAAGGATATCGATCTGTAATGGTACGCGTGACGCTACATCTGAAAGTTGCGTGGTGACAGCTTTGCCGATCTGTCCGAGACCCCAGAAACCTGAGAGCTCATGCACTCGCCTTTTGCGCAAATCGGATAGACAATGCCAAGACCTGATGCCCGGTTGGTTCGGATGGGAGCTGATGTCGAACAAGTACTGAGGAAAGATTGCCGGCCCTCGCCTTCATTTCAGGCGCCGCCGCAACATGCTAGCCTGCGAAGGTCGGGGCGTGTGTGCCGGGTAGCACAGGGACATTGATACAGAGATAGGGGCGAGGGGCATTTTGGATGTTCGCCAGCCCGGAATTTCTACTTTGGGTATTGGTACAGCTATACGTTGACCGGTGACAATCATCAACGAACTGTTCTTGCGCGAAATGCCGGACAAACCGCTGAGCAAGGGGGAGACAGGACTGATGGACAAGAACGCTGATAACAAGGCCGGTCATATCGGCCCAAAGGGGTTTACGCGACGGGCAATGCTCACGACTGGCGGCTCGCTGGCGGCGGCGCAACTCGCTGGCAGGATTGGTGTGCGCGGATTGGCCGCCGCGCTTGCTTCCGGAACTGCCGCGTTGGCACAGTCGGCCAAGCCCAATATTGTTTTCATCCTGGCCGACGATTTGGGCTGGAAGGATGTCGGATTTCACGGCTCTGACATAAAGACGCCAAACATCGACGAACTGGCGGAGAAAGGCGCCCGGCTTGAGCAATACTACGCCCAGCCCATGTGCACGCCCACCCGGGCAGCGTTCATGACGGGCCGCTACCCGTTCCGCTACGGCATGCAAACCGCCGTCATTCCCCAGGGCGGTACCTACGGTCTGGCGCTCGACGACTATCTCTTGCCGGAACTACTGAAGGAGGCAGGCTATGCCACCGCCGCGAGCGGCAAGTGGCACCTCGGCCACGCGAAGGCGGCGTTCTGGCCGCGCCAGCGCGGATTCGATTCATTCTATGGTGCTCTGCTTGGCGAGATCGATCACTTCACGCACAAGTCGGCAAACGGTAATGCCGACTGGTACCGGAACAACGGCGCTCTCGAGGAGGAAGGGTTCGACAACATCCTCTTCGCTAGCGAAGCCGTGCGAGTGATCAACGAGCACGATCAGTCAAAACCTTTGTTCCTGTATCTGGCCTTCACGTCGCCGCATACGCCCTTCCAGGCGCCGAAGGAATATCTTGAACGCAACAGCCATATCACCGACGAGAGCCGGCGAAACTATGCAGCGATGATCTCGGTGATGGACGATGGCATCGGCAGAGTCGTCGATGCTCTCGAAACGCGCGGCATGCGCGAGAATACGCTCATTCTCTTTCACAGCGACAATGGCGGCGTGGTCAATGCTTTCTTTGCGGGGGAAAGCGATGTCAAGGGCAAGCTTCCGGCCGACAACGGTCCTTACCGGGAGGGCAAGGGGACGACCTATGAAGGAGGTACGCGCGTCGTTGGCCTGGTCAACTGGCCGGGAAAGATCGAGCCTGGCACTGCCGACGGAATGATGCATGTCGTTGACATGTACCCGACCTTGGCGGCTCTGGCCGGCGCTGAGCTCGGCAAGAATAAGCCGCTGGACGGGATGGACATGTGGCCGATGCTTGGCGAAGGAAAGCCATCGCCACGCACCGAGATCGTCTACAACATCGAACCAATGACGGCCGCCGTGCGCCAGGGCGATTGGAAGCTTGTGTGGAAGACGACGTTGCCGCCGAAAGTCGAACTCTTCGATCTTTCGAAGGATACGTCCGAGACCACAAACCTTGCCGATCAGAACCCCGAAATGGTGCAGAAACTGCAGGCGCGGGTCATCGAGCTCGCCTCACAGATGTCTCCTCCTCTCATCCTGCAGGACGCCGTGCGATTGCTCTTGCACTCGGACACCGTACTGCCCGACGCGGCCGAAATGTTCAATGTTGGAGATTGAGTGATTTGGCGGCTCATTCCGAGGACGAGCGGCGTGCCGGGGCCGTTCGCCTGCCGGAATGCCGGAGGCTGGCAGACGCAACTGGCTATCGTGATGCCGGAAAGCGGCGAAGGTTTCGCGCCGGCCTCGTCGCTTGAAACCGTCGACGCCTATCTGACATCGATCGGTGCCGGTGCTCCATTGGAGGCTGACGCGGAGAAGAAGGCGCTTGCCGGCCGGCAATAGTGTTCAACGCGGCCTCTCCACCGGCACGGAAAGGCCGACCTTGACGCGATCCATGGTCACGAAGGTTCTAAAGCGCCGGATGTTGGGGTTGCCGAAGAACATGCGCCGAGTGAAGGCCTCGTAATCGCCCATCGTCGGCACGATCACGACCAGCATGAAGTCCACATCGCCCGTGACGTAGTAGCATTGCTGTACCTCGGGAGCGGCCGAAAACGCCGCCTTGGCGGCGTCGAGCAGGTCGATCTGCTCGCTTTCCACCTCCACTTCGACAAGGATCGTCAGGGCCTGGTTGACGCGGGCCGGGTCGATCACCGCCACATTGCTGCGGATGACGCCGGTTTCTTCCATGCGCTTGATCCGCCGTTGCACGGCCGGGGCGGACAGGTTGACGGCCTCACCGATCTGCCGCTGCGGCGTCGTGTTGTCCTTCTGCAGGATTGAAAGGATTGCCAGATCGAAGCGATCGAGCTCTGCCGGTGCGGTCTTTGAAGCGGCCATCGTCTCCTCGTCATTGTTTACAAACTTGCATTCGAAGTCGCCATTTAGAGCGCATTTCTCTCGTGCAGTGAAATATAACTTCATCGAACAGGGAGATTGCCGACATGCTCATTCGCAACCACCATGCCGATTTCGGATCGTCGCTGCTGCCGGAAGATGCCGAGATACTTTCGATACCGGCGGCTGCCGAGGTCGAGCGTCAGCTTTCCCGCCGCGACGACCACCGGCCGACGCCGCTTCATTCCTTGCCGGCGCTTGCAGGCGAGCTTGGGGTCGGCGCGATCTTCGTCAAGGACGAGGGCCATCGGCTCGGGCTCGGCAGCTTCAAGGCGCTCGGCGGATCCTATGCGGTGATCCGGCTGGTGCTCGACGAGGCTCGAAAGCAGACCGGCCTTGACGTCGACATCGACGATCTCGCGCGCCCGGACGTTCGTGCGGTCGCCCGCGAGATGACGTTCGGCTGCGCCACGGACGGCAATCATGGTCGATCGGTGGCAATGGGGGCACAGCTCGTCGGGGCGAAGTCGGTGATCTTCGTACATTCCGGCGTCAGCCAGAAACGCATAGAGGCGATCGCGCATTACGGCGCCGAGATCGTCCGGGTCGAAGGAACCTATGACGACTCGGTCGAGTTTGCGGCGAAGGTCTGCGCAGAGCGCGGCTGGACGGTCGTCTCGGACACGTCCTGGCCGGGATACGAGTACATTCCCGGCCTGGTCATGCAGGGCTATACGGCACTCCTGTGCGAGGCCCTGCGGGAGGTCGGCGTACGGCCGACCCATGTCTTTGTCCAGGCCGGCGTCGGCGGTATCGCCGCGGCAACGGCTGGCCATATGGCGCTGCGCTACGGCCGCGACCGGCCACGCTTCGTCGTCGTCGAGCCGGCCCGGGCGGCCTGCCTGCTCGAAACCGCAAAGGCCGGGCGACCGGTGAAAGTGGCGCATGGCGAGCCGACCGTCATGGCGATGCTCGAATGTTACGAGCCTTCGCTTGTCGCCTGGCGCATCCTGTCGCGCGTCGCCGACGCCTTCATGACCGTCGACGAGGAGGACGCCGTATCGATCATGAACCGCCTCGCCCGCCCAACGGGCGGCGATCCGGCAATCATTGCGGGCGAAAGCGGCGGCGTCGGGCTGGCCGGCCTTGTCGCAGTCGCTGGAGATCCGAACAAGCGTGCTGCCCTCGGCCTTGATGCCAATTCGCGGATCCTGGTGATCAATACGGAAGGCGCCACGGATCCTGAGCGCTACGAAGAACTGGTTGGTCTCGCACCGGTGCACGTCGCCGGGGCTTTGAACGCGGAGGGGGTGTGACGCGGATGGCAAGCACGGATGTCGACAAGCTTGTGGCGGAGATGAGGGCGTGGCGTCATGACCTGCATGCCCATCCGGAATTCGGCTTCGAAGAGAAACGAACGGCCGCCTTTGTTTCCGCCAAGCTGCGGGAGTTCGGCCTGGACGAGGTCACCGAAGGCATCGGTGGCACCGGGGTGGTCGGCACGCTGCGGCGTGGAACGGGAAACCGCGCCATAGCGCTGCGGGCCGATATGGATGCGTTGCGCATTGCGGAACAGGGCACGGCTTCCTATTGCTCCACCCAGCCCGGTACGATGCATGCCTGCGGCCATGACGGCCATACGGCAATGCTGCTCGGCGCGGCGAAGCTGCTGGCCGAGGAGGGCGGCTTCGATGGGACGGTGCGCTTTGTTTTCCAGCCTGCTGAAGAATGGGGGAAGGGTGCTCTTGCCATGCTTGCCGATGGCCTGCTGGAGCGCTTTCCCTTTGACGAGATCTATGGCCTGCACAATATGCCGGGCCTGCCGGTCGGAAAATTCGAGACACGTGTGGGCGCCATCATGTCGGCTGAGGACAATTTCGAGATCACGCTCAAAGGCGTCGGCGGCCATGCCGCCCGCCCCCATTGGGGGAATGAGACGCTGGTCGCTGCCTGTGCCACGGTCGTCAGTCTGCAGACGATCGTCTCGCGTCGCCTGTCGCCGACGGATATCGCCGTTGTCTCCGTGACCGAATTGGTCACGGACGGCACGCGCAACGCCTTGCCCGGTCTGGCACGCATTCTCGGCGATGCCCGCAGCTTTCGACCCGAGGTGAGCGCCAGGATCGAGCAGCAGATGCGCACCATCGCCAAGGGGACGGCGGATGCCTATGGCTGCGAGGTCGATGTGAACTATACGCGCGAATTCGTGCCATTGCTCAATGATCCGGCTGTCGTCGATCAGGCATTCGCTGCGGCCGGCGTGGTGTTCGGGGCGGAGAACGTCGCTGTTGCCGCCGAGCCGATGACCGGCTCGGAGGATTTTGCGCGGTTTCTCGCGCATGTGCCGGGCTGCTTTGCCTTTATCGGCAACGGCAGGGATTCCGCGCCGCTGCACAATCCGCATTACGACTTCAATGACGACGCATTGATCTTCGGTGCCCGGTTCCACGCCGAAATTGCCCGGCAGCGACTGGCCGCGCCGGATGCCGGGTTATGACTGTCGTGATGCCCCGTATCAGCACAATCGAAGGCGACGCCGTCATGTCTCATCCTTCCATCAATGCCGAGCGCCTGCTTGCGCGCATCGGCGAACTCGGCGCGATCGGGCGCGACGATCGGGACCAGTTGACACGGCTTGCAGCGTCCGACGCGGAAAAGCTGGGGCGGGACCGTCTGGTCGGCTGGATCGAGACGGCGGGGCTGGATGTCGCTGTCGACCGCATCGGCAACATTTTCGGCATCTGGTCCAATCGGGATAACGCCGAGCAACTACCGCTTATGCTCGGTTCCCATATCGACACGGTGATCAATGCCGGCATCTACGATGGCTGCTACGGCGTGCTTGCCGCGCTTGAAGTCATCGAGACCCTGAAGGAGCAGGGGTCTATATCGGAACGCCCGATCGTTGTGGCGGCCTTTACCAACGAAGAGGGCGTCCGCTACGCACCCGATATGCTGGGGTCGCTGGTCCATGTCGGCGGTCTTGCGGTTGAGGCGGCCCTTGCGACCCTCGGGACTGATGGCACGACGCTCGGATCGGAACTCGTGCGCATCGGCTACGCCGGCAGCGTCGAGCCCGGCTCCTTGAAACCCCATGCCTATGTCGAACTGCACATTGAGCAGGGACCGGTGTTGGAGCGCGAGGCGACAACGATCGGCGCCGTCGAAAACCTGCAGGGCATCTCCTGGCAGCGCGTCACGATCGACGGGGTTGCCAATCATGCCGGCACGACGCCGATGGCGATGCGCTGCGATGCCGGCCTTGCGGCCGCGCGTGTCGGCCTGTTCCTGCGCGAGCACATCGCGCGCTCGAACGCGCCGAGCGTGGCGACGATCGGGACCATGCGCTTCGAGCCGAACGCGATCAACGTCATTCCTTCGCGTGCGGTCTTTACCGTCGACCTGCGCGACCCGGACGAGGATCGCCTGCGGATGCTTGAGGCGGCGCTTTCCGACTTTCTCCGCCGCCTTGAGCAGGAGGAGCATGTGAAGATATCTGTCGAGCGTCTCGCCCGGTTCGAGCCGGTCATCTTCGACAGCGCGATCGTCGAGGCGATCGAAGTTTCGGCGACGGCCCGTGGGTTGAGGAGCCGGCGGATGACCTCCGGCGCCGGCCACGACGCCCAGATGATCGCGCGCATCGCGCCGGCGGCGATGATCTTCGTTCCGAGCCGTGACGGGATCAGCCACAATCCGCGCGAACATACGGATCCGGCCGACCTCGTCGCAGGAGCCAATGTTCTGCTCGATGTTGCTACGCGGCTTGTAGGTAGCCGCTAGAGCGCCGGAATAGAGGCATCCTCTCCACCGTCATGCTCGGGCTTGACCCGAGCATCCAGCCGCCATCTTTGCGGCCGCGTGTCGACAAGTTGCGGCCCCAGACGTGGATGCTCGGGTCAAGCCCGAGCATGACGGAGGGAGAGGGGGGCCTTCAGTTAATACAGAGCCGAAATCCTACGCCAGAAGGGGCGGTTCGCCGCCCCTTCTGGCGTGGTCGTTATCGCTGCACTACGGCGTCGTCGCCGACCGGCAGATAGAGATCGCCGCCGTCGCGATACTTGGCTGCCATCGCCTGCAGACCTTCCTTCTGCGCCTCGGCGCGGATGTCGTGCGAGATCCGCATCGAGCAGAATTTCGGCCCGCACATCGAGCAGAAATGCGCGACCTTGTGCGCCTCCTTCGGCAAGGTCTCGTCGTGGAAGGAGCGCGCGGTCTCCGGGTCGAGCGACAGGTTGAACTGGTCCTCCCAGCGGAACTCGAAACGGGCGCGCGACAGGGCGTCGTCCCGGGTGCGGGCCGCCGGATGTCCCTTGGCGAGATCAGCTGCGTGGGCTGCGATCTTGTAGGTGATGACCCCGGTCTTGACGTCGTTGCGATCCGGCAGGCCCAGGTGCTCCTTCGGCGTCACGTAGCAGAGCATGGCCGTGCCGAACCAGCCGATCATCGCAGCACCTATGCCCGACGTGATGTGGTCGTAGCCGGGCGCGATGTCGGTCGTCAGGGGCCCAAGCGTATAGAACGGCGCCTCGCCACAGACGGCGAGCTGCTTGTCCATGTTTTCCTTGATCTTGTGCATCGGCACGTGGCCCGGCCCCTCGATCATCACCTGGCAATCCTTGGCCCAGGCGATCTTCGTCAACTCGCCCAGCGTTTCCAGTTCGGCAAATTGGGCGGCGTCGTTGGCATCGGCGATCGAGCCCGGGCGCAGGCCGTCACCGAGCGAAAACGAGACGTCGTAGGCACGGCAGATATCGCAGATCTCTTCGAAGTGCTCGTAGAGAAAGCTCTCCTTGTGATGGTGCAGGCACCACTTGGCCATGATCGAGCCGCCGCGCGAGACGATGCCCGTGACCCGGTCGACCGTCAGCGGGATATAGTGAAGCCGGACACCGGCATGGATTGTGAAGTAGTCGACGCCCTGTTCCGCCTGTTCGATCAGCGTGTCGCGATAGACCTCCCAGGTCAGGTCCTCGGCGATGCCGTTGACCTTTTCGAGCGCCTGGTAGAGCGGCACGGTGCCGATCGGCACCGGCGAATTGCGGATGATCCATTCGCGGATGTTGTGGATGTTGCGGCCGGTCGAAAGGTCCATGACCGTGTCTGCGCCCCAACGCGTTGCCCAGACCATCTTTTCGACTTCCTCGGCCATCGAAGAGGTGACGGCGGAGTTGCCGATATTGGCATTGATCTTCACCAGGAAGTTCCGGCCGATGATCATCGGTTCGCATTCCGGATGGTTGATGTTGGCGGGCAGGACGGCGCGGCCGCTGGCGATTTCCTGGCGGACGAATTCGGGCGTGACGTGATCGGGAATATGGGCGCCGAAGCTTTCGCCGTCGCGCTGCGTGGCGCGCGCGGCGTCGCGGCCGAGGTTTTCGCGGATGGCGACGAACTCCATCTCGGGCGTGATGATGCCGGCCCGTGCATAGGCAAGTTGCGTCACGGCGCGCCGGCCGGTGGCACGCAAGGGCGCATGACGGACGGGAAAGGTTGGCGTCAGCCGGTCTCCGGAGGCAAAGCCGTTGTCTTCCGGCCGGACGCTGCGCCCGTCATAGGCTTCGACATCGCCACGTGCGATGATCCAGTTGCGGCGCGGCCGTGGCAGCCCTTCCTCGATGCGGATGTTGGCGTCTTCCACGGTATAGGGCCCGGAGGCATCATAGACCGTGACCGGCGGCTCGCCCGACGTGGGGTGCAGGGCGATTTCGCGCATCGGCACGCGGATATCAGGATGGATCGTGCCTGGTTTGTAGACCTTCTTCGAGGCGGGAAGCGGGCCTTTGGTGACCGTGAGGTCTGCGGGTTTGGTGACAATATTCATGATGAGGCTCCAAGTTTGCGGTTGGAGACCCAGTTCTGAAGCCGGAAGGAAAAGACAGGTCCGCCCGGATTTCCGCGCGATTGACGGACCCGTGGCGTCGATGTCTGCACCGTCCCTACGCCAGTATGAACTGGATCAGGTTCAACGGGTCACTGCGCCTCGGTCGGCAAAGCCGATCCGCCCAGCAGTATCTCAGCCCCTTGACGGGACCCCCCTGGTGAATGCCTAGAGATAGCCATCGATCCGGATGCGCAGTCAAGCGCTAATCCGAAGGTCGCGTGTCAGGCCTGTTGATCGCTTACTAGCGGCCCGGCTTTTCGACTGACGGGCGATCGGCATAATCCGCCCGGTTGATGCCGTGCCGCTGCAGCTTGTCGTAGAAGGTCTTGCGCGGAATGCCCAGTGCCTCGATCGTCGCCTTGACGTCGCCGCGCTGCGCCCGCAGCGCTTCTTTCAGAATTTCTGCCTCGTAGCGCTCGAGTCGTTCGGGCAGGGCGGCACCGGTTGGCACTGCGGCGGCGGTCGGCTGTCCGAGCGCCCCTTCGACGCCAAGGGCGACGCGCTCGGCGAAATGCGAGAGTTCGCGCACATTGCCGGGCCAGGAATGGGACATCAGATAGTGGTGCACCGCCGGCGAAACCGTCGGCACGTCGCGCTTGAACCGCTCGCCCGCGCGCGTCAGGAAATGCGAAAAGAGAAGCGGGATGTCGTCCCGGCGTTCGCGCAGCGGCGGGATCGACAGGGTGACGACGTTCAGCCGGAAATAGAGATCCTCGCGAAAGTCGCCCCGCTGGGCCGGGTCACCAAGGTCGATCTTGGCGGCGGCGATCACGCGGATATCCACCGGTCGCACGACATTGGTGCCGAGCGGCGTGATTTCGCGGGCTTCGAGAACACGCAGCATCTTGACCTGCGTTGCCGGCGGCATCGCTTCGATTTCATCGAGGAAAAGCGTGCCGCCACTTGCATGCTCGATACGGCCGATGCGCTTCTTCAAGGCGCCGGTAAAGGCGCCCTGCTCGTGGCCGAAAAGCTCGCTTTCGATCACCGTTTCCGGCAGTGCGCCGCAGTTGAGCGCCACGAAGTTGCCGTCGCGGCGCCGGCTCCAATTGTGCAGCAGCGTCGCCACCACCTCCTTGCCGCTGCCGGTTTCGCCGGCAACGAGCACATCCACGTCGGTGTCGGCGATATGCTGCAAGGTCTGGCGCAGCCGTTCCATGACCGGCGTCTGGCCAATCAGCGGCAGGCTTTCGCCGGCGACTTCCGCTGCACGCTTCAGGGCACGGTTTTCCATCACCAGCCGGCGCTTTTCCAGGGCGCGGCGCGCGCTCTGCACAAGACGGTCGGCGGCAAAAGGTTTCGGAATGAAGTCGTAGACGCCGTCCTGCATGGCCTGAACGGCCATCGGAATATCGCCGTGCCCGGTCACCAGAATGACCGGCAGGTCGGGGTCGAAATCGGCGATGCGGCGAAAGAGTGTCAGGCCATCGATCCCCGGCATGCGGATATCGCTGATGACGATGCCGTCGAAGCCCGGGCCGAGGAGTATGAGCGCTTCCGCCGCGCCGGGAAAGGCGGAGACGGTGAGGCCGGCAAGCTCCAGCGTCTGCTTCATCGCCTTCCTGAGCTCGCTGTCGTCGTCGACGAGGCATACGGATTGTTGCATCGCTCAGGCCCTCTTCAAGCGAACGGTGAAGACGGTACCGTCGGGGCCGGTCTTGACCTCGATGTCGCCGCCATAGTCGACGACGATTTCCTTGGAGATGGCAAGGCCGAGACCGAGGCCCTCATCCTTGGACGTGTTGAACGGGGTGAACAGATCCTCGAGGATATCGGGCCTGATGCCCGGGCCATTGTCGGCGACAACAAGGGAAACAGTGTCGGAGGCGCCTATCTCGCACCGCACACGGATCTCCGCGTCTGCCCGGTCGCCAAGGGCTTCCAGGGCATTCTGCAGCAGGTTGATCAGCACCTGTTCAATCCGGATACGGTTGCCGAGCACGCTGAGCCCGTTCTCCGGCAGATCGATGACGATCGCGTCCATGCGGCCGGCAAAGCGGCTGCGCAGCAGCATTCGTGCGCCTTCGATCACCTCTGGCACGGACGTCGGTTCGGCGACGAATCGTCCCTTGCGCGCAAAACTGCGCAGCTCGTCGGTGATGGTGCCGACCCGCTCGGTCAGCGCGGCGATGCTTTCGAGGTTTTCGACCGCTGTCTCCTGCTGGCCGCGATCGAGGAAGGTGCGCGCATTGTCGGCATAGGCGCGGATGGTCGCGACCGGCTGGTTGATCTCGTGGGCGACGCCGGCTGCCACCTGGCCGAGGATCGCCAGTCGGTTGGCCTGGACCAGTTCCTGCTGCACCGTCTGAAGCCTTTCGCCCGTGCGCCGGTGGTCGGCGATTTCGGTTTCGAGGTGATCGCGCGCCAGGCTCAGGTCGTGCGTGCGCTCGGTGACGCGTCGCTCCAGTTCGTCGCGCGCGGCGCGCTCGTTGGCCGCGACCAGCGTCAGCGCCTGGCGCCGGCGAAGGAGGAATGCGGCAAGCGCCAGCAGCGGCACAATGACGGCAAGCGCCAGCAGCCGTGCCTCACGGCTCGCGGCACCAAGGGCGGCGTCCAGCGGGGCCAATTGCTCCAGCCGCCAACTGGTCGAGGGAACCATGGTCTCGACCCTGAGGTATTGCTTCTCGCTGCTGCCGGGCAGAAGTGCTGTCAGCATGCTCGACCCATCGCTCATCGGTTCGATACGGCGGAACGGCAGGGGCAGCAGCGAAGCATCGCCGAACTGCAGGCTGTCGCGGATGGCGGCGAGACGATCCCCGGGGATGTTGCGGGTCGTCATGAAGCGCCAGGACGGGAAGCTGGTGATCAGCACGATGCCGCGCCGGTCGGTGACATAGACCGGCTTGCCGGAGGCAAGCCAATCGGCCTCGACACCGTCGAATTCGAGTTTTGCGACCACGACACCGATGGGGCCGTCAGGACCGTCGACACGTCTTGATATGTAGAGGCCCGGCCGCTTGCTGACTGTGCCCATGGCGAAATGCTCGGCCTTGCCGTCGCGCATCGCCATCCGGAAATATTCGCGGAAGGCGTAGTCATTGCCGACGAAGCTGGTCGGCTCGCGCCAGTTGCTGGCCGCGATCGCCACACCGTCGAGGCCGATCGCGTAGATCACCGCCGCATCAGTATTGGTGGCCAGCGCCTCGAGCTTTTGATTGAGCCGCTGCAACGGCTGGTTGCCACCTCGCTCGAGCGCGGCTTTCACCTCGACGTCGTCGGCCAGCACCAGGGGCAGCGCGCGCTGCCGCTCCAGCACCGCCCTCAGCAGCGAAGCCTTGAGATTGGCATCGATGCGGCTTTGGATATCGACGGATTCGAGCGCCTTGTTTCGCCCATATTCGCCGGCGACAAAGAGCCCCGCTACCAACAGCCCCAATGCGACCGCGGCAAAAATCAGCCAGGCGCGGCGCATCTGCCGGTGAAGATCCGCTGGATCGATGGGGGTGGGGGCGGGCATGGACATGGCCGAATTGTGCATTATTCCGCCCAGATTTCCAGACGACCTGTGCGGATATCCGCTCAAATATTTGTGTGCCCGACCCGGGTTCTCTTGAAATGTGCTGATATTTCAATAGCCTGATGAGCCGTGCTGCGATCTGGCACGCCTATTGCAAATGACATCCTCATGACAGCCCGAGCTGTCGCGCTTCGGAAATATGGCCCGGGAGGCCCGGCATGACGCCGGACTGGGCCGAGTGGAGGATATCATGATTATCGACCAATCCGCGGAACCGCGCGGCAAGACACCTTTCTATCGTCATCTCTATGTCCAGGTTCTGGCGGCGATCGCCGCGGGCATCCTGCTCGGACATTTCTATCCGGAAATCGGCACGCAGCTGAAGCCGCTCGGCGATGCCTTCATCCGGCTCGTCAAGATGATCATTGCTCCGGTCATCTTCCTGACCGTTGCCACCGGCATCGCCGGCATGACCGACCTTGCCAAGGTCGGGCGGGTCGCCGGCAAGGCGATGATCTACTTCCTGACCTTCTCGACGCTTGCGCTCATCATCGGCCTGATCGTGGCCAATGTGGTGCAGCCGGGCGCCGGCATGCACATCGATCCCGCCTCACTCGACGTCAAGGCGGTCACCTCCTACAGCGAAAAGGCGCATGAGCAGTCGATCACCGGCTTCCTGATGAACATCATCCCGACCACGCTCGTCGGTGCATTCGCCGAGGGCGATATCCTGCAGGTGCTGTTCATCTCCGTCCTGTTCGGTCTCGCGCTCGCCATGGTCGGCAAGAAGGCGGAGCCCGTCGTCGACTTCCTGCACGCGCTGACGCTGCCGATCTTCAAGCTGGTGGCGATCCTGATGAAGGCCGCGCCGATCGGCGCATTCGGCGCCATGGCCTTCACCATCGGCAAGTATGGCGTTGGTTCGATCGCCAACCTCGCCATGCTGATCGGCACCTTCTACGTCACCTCGCTGCTCTTCGTCTTCGTCGTGCTCGGCGCCGTCGCCCGCTACAACGGCTTCTCGATCGTCGCTCTCATCCGCTACATCAAGGAAGAGCTGCTCTTGGTTCTCGGCACGTCCTCCTCGGAAGCAGCGCTTCCGGGCCTGATGAGCAAGATGGAGAAGGCCGGCTGCAAGCGCTCGGTCGTCGGACTGGTCATCCCGACCGGTTATTCCTTCAATCTCGACGGCACCAACATCTACATGACGCTCGCGGCTCTCTTCATCGCCCAGGCGACCGACATTCCGTTGTCGCTCGGCGACCAGGTGTTGCTGCTACTGGTGGCGATGCTGAGTTCCAAGGGTGCGGCCGGTATCACCGGCGCCGGCTTCATCACGCTCGCGGCCACGCTATCGGTCGTTCCGGCCGTACCGGTCGCCGGCATGGCGCTGATCCTCGGTATCGACCGTTTCATGTCGGAATGCCGGGCGCTGACCAACTTTGTCGGCAATGCCGTCGCGACCATCGTCGTTGCGAAGTGGGAAGGCGAACTGGACGAGACCCAACTCGCCACGACCCTTGGCGGCCGGGCGCTGCCGGAAAGCTCGGTTCAGGGCCTTCAGCCGGCCGAATAGAGCTGCCTCCCAGGGCAAGACCGCATCTTGGTGCGGCAAGGCGTGGTTCACCTTCCGGTGGGCCACGCCTTTTTCTTTTTGGGGATTCGCCTCGTGGCGTTGCCGCCCTACTGCATAATTCCTTAAATCGGAATCGATTTAAGGAATTATGCAGCAACTCAAAGTGTTACAGCGACCTTTGCGCGTCTAAATAGACGCGCGGCGCTGTAAGTCAAATAGGCCGGTGGCCTGTTGCCGGCTTGTCGAGGATGTTGTGATTTTCTCGTTTACCCCACTTTACTGTACCGTCTGGACGGTATAGTAACTTGTCATCGCTGATCGAGGCAAAACGTTTTCTGGGGAGGAGACGAGAATGCATTGGACGAAGTGCGTGAAGGCGGCCGCCTTGGCCACCGCGGCGTTTGCCGCATTTCCGGCGGCTGCGGCCGAAGTGTCGATTTTCTGCAGCTCGGCCGGCGCCGAGCTTGAACTCTGCCAGTCGGCCTCCGAGGCCTGGGCCAAAGAGACCGGCAATACCGTCAAGATCAACAAGATGCCGGCCAACTGGGGTGAGGCGCTGCCGCTCTACCAGCAGCTGCTCGCCGGAAAATCCGGCGACGTCGATGTCCTGACCCTCGACAATATCTGGGTCGGCACGCTCGCTTCGCACCTCGTCGATCTCCGGCAGAAGGTGCCGGCCGACGAGGTTTCCAGCCACTTTGAATCGTCGCTTGCCGACGCGACGATCAACGGCCAGCTTCTGGCAATGCCGTGGTTCGTCGATGCCGGCCTGATGTTCTATCGCAAGGATCTTCTGGAGAAGCACGGCAGGGCCGAGCCGAAGACCTGGCAGGAACTCACGGAGACGGCGAAGTTCATCCAGGACAAGGAGCGGGCATCGGGCAGCCCCGATATGTGGGGCTATGTCTGGCAGGGGCGGGCCTATGAGGGCCTGACCTGCGACGCGCTCGAATGGGTGTCATCCTTCGGCGGCGGAACCTTCATCTCGCCGGAGGGCGAGATCACCGCCAACAATCCGAAGGCCGCTGAAGCGCTCGATCTTGCCCGGTCCTGGATCGGTGGCATCAGCCCGGAAGGCGTGTTGAACTACGACGAGGAAGGCTCGCGCGGCGTCTTCGAGGCCGGCAACTCGGTCTTCCATCGCAATTGGAGCTACGTCTGGGGTACGACGCAGGCCGACGGATCGTCGCTCCGCGGCAAGATCGGCGTCATGGCGCTGCCGGTCGGGGCCGAGGGCGGGAAGTCGAGCGGATGTTATGGGGCGGGCCTTCTCGGCGTGTCCAAATATGCCGACGACGTCGACGCGGCCGTCAGCCTGGTCCGCTACCTGACCGGCGCCAAGGAGCAGAAGCGCCGCGCGCTTCAGGCCTATAGCCCGACGCTGAAGGCGCTCTACGAAGACAAGGACATTCTGGCCGCCAACCCATCGCTGCAATTTGCCGAGAAGGCCTATGCCGAAAGCGCCTCGCGTCCATCGCAGGTGACCGGCGCGTCCTACAACCGTGTGTCCCAGCGGATCTTCAATGGCGTGCACAATGTGCTGAGCGGCAAGGAAAGCGCGGGCGATGCCCTGGCCAAGGTCGCGAGCGACCTGGAACGTCTGAAGGCGCGGGGCTGGTAAGCCCCGCCCATCTTCTAGAGCGTTTCCGGTTTAAATGAAGTCGAAGAAACGCTCTAGCTCATTGTTTTTTACGCATTTCCTGACGGAAAACCGCTTCGCACTTTTCCTGAAAATGCTCTGGAGATCGAGGACATCACCCGTGAACATTGCGATAGCACCGTGCTGCTGGGGCGTTTACTGGCCCGAGGGCAACGACATCAGCTGGACCGATTATCTCGACCGCATCAAGGCGGCCGGATACCGGCACACCGAACTCGGGCCATACGGTTTCTTTACCACCGATCCCGCGGCGCTTTCGTCCGAGCTTGGCAGTCGCGGCCTGTCGGTCGTCGCGGCCGCCCATGTCCACACGCTCGCCGATCCCGCCTCCTGGCCGGTTCTTGAGGAAAAGACGCAGGCGATCTGCCGGCTGTTGTCTGAAATCGGCGCGACGCATTTCATCCTGATGGACGAGTCCGAGTTCTATCCGAAGGACAAGATGGGGGTGGTCGATGAGACGGGCTGGCGCTCCGTCGTCGAGCAGACCATGGGTGCCGCGCGTATCGCCCGCTCGCACGGGCTGGAGTTCAGCTTTCACCCGCATGTCGGAACATGTGTCGAGTCTGAGCCGCAGATCGAGCGCCTGCTTGCCGAGACGGAGCCGGGCCTTGTCGGCCTTTGCCTCGACACCGGTCATCACGCCTATTGGAAGGCCGATCCGACCGCCTTCTTCAAGCGTCACCGGGATCGGATCAACGCAATCCACCTGAAGAACGTCGACGGTGCCTACCGCGAACGGGTTCTGGCTGAAGGCATTCACAGCGATCGCGCCTTCGAAGAGGGTATCATGACCGACCTCGATCGCGGCGTCGTCGACATTGCCGCTTTCGTCGCCGAATTGCTGGCGACCGGCTACGACGGCCCGCTCGTGGTCGAGCAGGATTTGGCGCGCGGCCATCCCGACGCGCCGGAAACCATCGCGGAACGGAATTTCCGCTTCGTTTCCGAGCTTCTCGCTGAGCGGGCAAGAGCATGAAGGTCGAAATCCACGATACGCCGCTGTCGATCGGCGAGCACCTCGCTGGCCGGATCATCGATGGCATCCGGACGCGGGGCTCGGAGGGCCGCGCTTATGTGCTCGGTTGCCCGGGCGGGCGCAGTCCCATGCCGGTCTATGAGGCGATCGGCCGACGGCTTGCGGTCGAGCCCGTCGATTGCTCGCGGCTGGTCATCGTGATGATGGACGAATACCTGCAGACCACCGGCGACAATACCCTGACGCCGCCACCCTCGTCGGCGCATTTCTCCTGCCGCGGGTTCGGCGAGCGCGAGATCGTCGGGCGGTTGAACGCCGCGCTTCCTCAGGCGTTCCGCGTGCCTCCCGCAAACTTCTGGATGCCGGACCCAAGCAATCCCGGCGACTACGATGCCCGCATTGCTGCTATCGGCGGCATCGATCTTTTTCTGCTCGCATCCGGTGCCGGCGACGGTCACATCGCGTTCAATCCGCCGGGCTCGGCGCGTGACAGCCGGACGCGGGTGCTCACCCTTGCCGAGCAGACGCGGCGCGACAATCTCGCGACCTTTCCCGACTTTCGCGGCATCGACGAGGTGCCCTCGCACGGCGTGACCATCGGCATCGGCTCGATCGTGGAGCTGTCGAAATCCGTGGCGATGATTGCCTGGGGCGAGGGCAAGCGCCATGCCTGCGAACGCATGCTCGCTGCCACGGCCTACGACGCCACATGGCCGGCAACGATCGTATCCGAATGCCGGGCCGCCGAATTGCACGTCGATGCGGCGGCTGCCGGTCGATGAGGAGTGCGCCTGTGAGCCAGCACGCGATCGGCATCGATGTCGGCGGAACGAAGACCAAGGCCTGCCTTGTGCGCCTGGCCGATGGTGCCGTCGTCACCGAGCGCACGGAGGCGACGCCCTGCCAGGCAGGCGGTCGAGCGGTGCTCGAATTGGTCGGCGTGCTTGCCGAGGCCATGGAAGCCGAAGGCCAGGCGCGCGAGCTTGAGACCGCAGGGCTCGGCCTTTGCCTGCCGGAACTGGTCACCGGTGCCGGCGAGCCGGCATCGGCCTGGAATTTCGATTGGCGCGATCTCGACTATCGCCAGCATCTCAGCCGCCTCGGCGCCGTCCATATCGACAGCGATGTCCGCGCCGCGGCTTTCGCCGAAGGCTGGATCGGTGCCGGCGTCGACGCGGACCCCTTCGTCTATGTGACGATTTCGACCGGCCTGTCGCATTCGCTGGTGATCGGCGGAACGCCCTATGCCGGCGCCCGCGGTTTCGCCATCCATTTTTCCGGCAGCGACATCGTGGCGTTTGCCGGCGAAGATCAGGACCAGCCGGTGCGCCACAATCTCGAGCTTTTCGCCAGCGGCAAGGCGCTCGGCGAGCGTTATGGCAAGCTCCTCGACCGCCCCGGCACGACCGCGCTGCAGCTTTTCGAAGCGGAAGCGCGCGATCCGAAAGCGGCCAAGATGGTCGGTGACGCGCTTTTGTCGCTTGCCTCCTATCTCGGGCAGCTCGTCAATACGCTCGACCCGGCAATCCTCATTCTCGGCGGCGGCATCGGCAGCGACCCGTCAGTCAATGCGCGGCTTGCTAGCCTGACGCGGCCATTCATCTGGGCCGACGGCGCCCGGGATCTTCCCATCATCAGAAGCGTTCTCGGCGACACGGCCTGTGCGGTCGGCGTGGCGGCGCTTGCAAACAGGGCTCGCAAACAGGCGGTGCGCATATGAGCGGAATTGACCTAACCGATGTCGTCAAGCGTTTCGGTGCGCTGACCGTGATCGACAAAGTCAACCTGAGGGTTGGCGAAGGCGAGTTCGTGGTGTTCGTCGGCCCTTCGGGCTGCGGCAAGTCGACGCTTCTGCGGATGATTGCCGGGCTCGAGGAAATCTCCGACGGCGAACTGCAGATCGGCGGCAAGCGCATGAACGAAACGCCGCCGGCAGAGCGCGGCATCGCCATGGTGTTCCAGTCCTACGCGCTCTATCCGCACATGAGCGTCGAGCGCAACCTCGGCTTCGCGCTGGAGACGGCGCGGCTTGCGGCAGGCGAAATCAAGGAGCGGGTGAGCAAGGTCGCGCGCTTCCTCAAGATCGAACATCTGCTGCATCGCCGGCCCGCCCAGCTCTCCGGCGGACAGCAGCAGCGGGTCGCCATCGGCCGCGCGCTGGTGCGCTCGCAAAAGCTCTTTCTCTTCGACGAGCCGCTCTCCAACCTCGATGCGGATCTGCGCATGGAGATGCGGGTGGAGATTGCCCGTATCCATCGCGAGCTCAAGGCAACGACCGTCTACGTCACCCACGACCAGCTGGAGGCAATGACGCTTGCCGATCGCATCGTCGTCCTGAAGGACGGCCGGATTGCCCAGGTCGGGACGCCGATGGAGCTCTACGAACGGCCGGCAAGCAAATTCGTCGCCAGCTTCATCGGCGCACCGCGCATGAATTTTCTGCCGGGCACGCTGCGCCGCGACACGGCCGCGAGCCGCCTGGAGGTCATGGGCGTCACCCATACGCTCGGCCGTATCGACTATGACGGCGAGATCAGCATCGGCCTGCGGCCCGAGGATCTGATCCTTGGCGGTGGCGAGGTGCAGATCCCGGCACAGGTGCTGCTCGTCGAGCCGCTCGGCGGCGAGGCGCTGGTCCATGCGCGCGTCGGCGATGGCCAGATGCTGGTGATGAAGGTGCAGGGCAAGCCGGATCTCCGGCCGAATGCCGACATCACCGTCGGCTGGATGCGGTCAAAGGCGCACCTGTTCGGCGCCGACGAGTTGGCGCTTCGTGCGGCGGAGGCCTGAGACAATGGTGTCAGGTGTCTTGATGAAATCTCTCGGCTTGCGTCAAGCCCGCGCCCGCACCGCCTGGTGGTTCCTGGCGCCGAGCCTGTTGGTGTTGACGGCCGTTGCCCTCTGGCCGCTCGGGCGCACCTTCGTCTTTTCCTTCACCGACGCGCTGCTAACGGAGCCGGACTTCTACAGTTACATCGGCTTCGACAATTATCGGGCGCTGTTCGAAGATCCGCTGTGGTGGCAATCGGTTCGCAACACGCTGTATTTCACCGTCATTTCGGTGTCGATCGAGACCGTTCTCGGGCTGACGATCGCGCTTCTCCTCAATTCCCACATCGCCGGGCGCGGCGCCATGCGGGCGATCATTCTCATCCCCTGGTCGATCCCGGTCGTGGTCAGCGCCCGCATGTGGCAGTGGATGCTGCACGACCAGTTCGGCATCGTGAACCACGTGCTGAAAATGGCAGGTTTCATCGACAGTGGCATCGCCTGGACCGCCAATGCCTCCCTGGTCATGCCGGTGATCATCGCGGTCGATGTCTGGATCACCACGCCCTTCATGGTGCTGCTGATCCTGGCGGGGCTGCAGATGCTGCCGCGCGGCATCTACGAGGTCGCGGCAATCGACGGCGTGCCGGCGTGGAAGCAGTTCACCTCGCTGACGCTGCCGCTGCTGGCGCCGAGCATTGCGGTTGCCGTGCTCTTCCGCCTGCTCGATGCGCTGCGCATGTTCGATTTGAGCTTCGTGCTGTCGTCCAACAGCGACGACACCAAGACGGTGTCGATTTATGCCCGCGAGGTCCTCGTCAACTTCCAGGACATGGGCGTGGGCTCCGCCGCCAGTACCGCCGTCTTCCTGATGATCGCCGTCGTTACCGCGATCTATGTCACCGTCTTCCGTCTCAATCGCCGCCTTTTGGGAGTTTGACATGGTCCGAAGCAACACCCGCAAACGCCTGCATCAGGTCGCGATCTACAGCCTCTTCGGCATCGTCGCGCTCTATACGCTGTTTCCGTTCTACTGGATGATCGCGTCGTCGCTGAAGTCGGGCCAGGCGATCTTCGACGTGACGTTCTTCCCGGACCTGAAATTCAACAACTACGCGGCCATCCTGTCGGACGGCGTTTTCCTGCGCAGCCTCTTGAATTCGCTGATCGTCGCCTTCTCGGTCGTGGCCCTTTCGCTCGTGCTGGCGATCGCCGCTGCCTATGCGCTCGGCCGGATCGACTTTCGCGGTCGTTCGCCGATCATGCTTCTGGTGCTCGCGGTCTCGATGTTTCCGCAGATCGCGCTTTTGTCCGGCCTGTTCGAGATGATCCGCTGGCTCGGGCTCTACAACACCGTCGGCTCGCTGATCTTCGCCTACATGATCTTCACGCTGCCTTTCAACATCTGGGTTCTGACCACCTTCATGCGCGATCTGCCGAAGCAGATCGAGGAGGCGGCGATCATGGATGGCTGCTCGCCTTTGCGGATTGTGCGCTGCATCTTCCTGCCGATGATGGGGCCGGCACTGATCTCGACGGGCCTGCTTGCCTTCATCGCCTCGTGGAACGAGTTCATGTTCGCGCTGACCTTCATCCTGACGGACGAGAACCGCACGGTGCCGGTGGCGATCGCGCTGATCTCGGGCTCCAGCCGCTATGAATTCCCCTATGGCGCGATCATGGCGGCGTCGACGATCGTCACCGTTCCATTGGTCATCCTCGCTCTCATCTTCCAGAAACATATCGTCTCCGGCCTGACAGCCGGTGCGGTCAAGGGTTGAATTGTTGCCTCACCCAGAGGCGGAAAGGTTGCTTTCATGCGTGTCGTTCGCGTTGGTTTGATCGGGCTTGGCGAAGTCAGCCAGCTCATGCATCTACCGATCCTGGCGGATCACCGGAACCTGTTTGAAATCGTCGGCGTCTATGACGTGTCGCCAAGCCTGACGGCCTATTGTTCGGCGCGCTATCCCGGCGCAAGGCCGTTCGAAACGGCCGAAGCGCTGGTTGCCGCACCCGATATCGATGCCGTGTTCATCCTCACCCCGGACCAGACGCACAGTTTCTATCTCGAACTGGCGCTGAAAGCGGGCAAACATGTCTTCCTGGAGAAGCCGGCCTGCCTTACCCTTGGCGAGATCGACGCGGTCGCGCCGCTTGCCAGGGCCACCGACCGCCTGTTGTTCGTCGCCTATATGCGCCGCTATTCGCCGAGCTTCCTCAGGGCCAAGGCGATGATGCCGGAGCAGGAAGCGGTCCGCTACGTCCGCGTGCGCGACATCATCTGCGAGGGGCCGTTCTTCATCAAGCAGACCCGCAACATCTTCTACCCCAAAGATCTCGACGCTGCGTTCCTGGCCGAATCCCGTGCGCAGACGGCCGCACTTCTCAAGCAGGTGGTTGGCCAGGATGCGCCTGCCGACCTGATGCGCGCCTATCAGGTGCTGACCGGGCTATCGTCGCACAGCCTTTCGGCGATGCGCGAGCTGATCGGCCTGCCGAAGCGGGTGATCGCCGCCCACCACAAGGCCAACGGCGAATCCATTGTCGCGCTTTTCGACTATGGCCATTTCACCGCGGTTTACGAGGCGCTGATCGACAACGTCGCCCGCTTCGATGCCCGCATCGAAATCCTGTCCGACCGGCGCCAACTGCGGGTCAGCTACGACACGCCCTATATCCGCAACCTGCCGACCTCGCTGGAGGTCATCGATTCGACCGACACCGAGACGGAGACGCGGGTCTTCGGTCCTGACTATACCGATCCCTTCGCGCTCGAACTGCGTGCCTTCCACGATCATCTGGTCAAGGGCACGCAGCCGAAGACCACGCTCGACGATTCGCGCAACGATCTGGCGCTGATGGCCGAGATCGTCGATCGCCTGCGGGAGAGTTCACGGATATAGCGTGCGCTGAGTTTTTCAACACTGGATTGTACCGACATGGCAAAACGTGAAAGCGCACGGGACCGTATTCTGACTGCCGCCGAGGCGATCGTGGTGGGTAAGGGCGTATCCTCGCTGACCTTCGACGAGGTCGCAGAGCAGACGGGCCTGAGCAAGGGCGGCATCCTCTATCATTTCGCCAGCAAGGATGCCCTGGTGCGCGCCATGGTCGAACGGTTCGTCTATCGCTTCGAGACCGGTCTTGCCGGCATCGAGAAGGAAGACGAGGATCCGCACGGCCGCTACACAAGGGCCTATGTCGGCGCGACGCTCGGCGAAGCCGCAAGCACCGGCGAGCAGTACGACCGCCTCGGCGCCAGCATCACGGCGGCGCTCTCCAACTTTCCTGATCTGCTGGAGATCGTGCGCCAGCAGAACATCCGTTGCCAGGCGGCGGTCGAAGGCGACGGCCTCGATCCGGTCGACGCCACGATCATCCGCCTTGCCGTCGAGGGCCTGTGGATGGCGGAGGTCTTCAACGTCATGCATCTCGACCCAGACATGAAGCGCAAGGTCACTGCCCGACTGATCGAGCGGACGCGCGCGCCATCAACCACAAAATAGCGCGCCACCGCGCGCCCGCAGCCAAGGAGTTACCGATGGGCTACAAGCCTTCACCGCGTCCCGTATTCGATCGCGCCAGCCACATTCCCTATGCTGATGTCACCCGCCACCTCTGGGGGGAGGAGAATGCCGGCCTCGTCGACGACTGGATCTATGCATCCACCGACAGCATCCACCAGATCGTCTTCGGCATGCAGCCCGGTGGCTGCTTCAAGCATACCGAAGCCTTTCGCACGATCTTTGGCGCCGATGAAGTGCTCTATGTGCTGAGCGGCACGCTCGGCCTTGCCAACCCGGAAACCGGGGAATTCTGCATCGCGCAGAAGGGCGAGGCGTTGTTCTTCCGCAAGGATACCTGGCATCACGGCTTCAACCTCGGCAACGAGCAGGTCCGGGTGCTGGAATTCTTTGCGCCGCCACCGGCGAAGGGCACGTCCGGCCCCTATGCCCGCACCAAGCCTTATCTCGAGCTTGCGCAGTCGCGCTACAGCCAAAGCGAATTTATCGGACGCTGGCCAATGGAAGCAAAAGCCCGGCGCGATGGACGTACGATCCACCCGATGCGCGATGCCGACCTGCTGTGGAGTCTGGATCAGGCGACACAAGGCGCCTTTACCGGCCTCTACTGCGCCACCGACCAGCTGACGGTCGGCAAGACGACGCTGCTTGCCGGCAAGCGCACCGGCGTCGAACGCCACAAGGGCGACGAATGCCTCTACGTCGTTTCCGGAATGCTCAACATCCATGTCCCGGATGCGGAAGGTCAGGCCTGGTTCGAGCTCAACCCGCGGGACGGCTTCTACATTCCGGCCGGAACCGATCACCAATATTACAACATGTCGGGCGAGCAGGTGGAGTTCGTCTTCGGCGTGGCGCCGGACTTCTGAGCGCCACTTAAACACCGTCAGCGGTATCTGCGGCGTCGGCCTATCCCTTGGGGCGGGTTGGCGCCGCGTCCGTTGTGCCGGCGTTCATGCGGGCAATGAACTCGCGCAGCATCGGCACACGGCGCGGACGGAAGCTGTCGCCGGTCGGCTTCATGTCGGCGATGCGGTCGATGCGGAACTTGCGGAAGTCCTGACGGAGACAACACCAGCCGAGCAGCACCAGGACATGCTCGAGATAGACGATCCCGAGCGGCAGGACACGCCTTTCGCTGTGGCGGCGCTCGGCGTCGACATAGTCGATGACGATTGCCCGTTCCTGCCAGCAGGCCTCGCGAAGCAGCCCGACGTCGATATCGGGCGCGGACCTCTGCTCGAAACGGTGAACCTGTGAGACGGCATGGATCGTCTGCTGCTGCAATCGATCCGGCAGGGTCGCGGTTATCTTCGAAAGCACCGAGTCGGCGGCCCGCGCAAGCTCGGGTTCGCCCATGTGGCGAACTTCGGCCAAACCCAGCACGAGGGCTTCGATTTCAAGACGCGTGAAGGTCTGGGGCGGAAGGGCGATATCCTCGGTCAGGCGATAGCCAAAACCGCGCTCGCCGTCGATGACCGCGCCGGCCGTGCGCAGGCTGTCGATGTCGCGGTAGAGCGAGCGTAGCGACACGCCGGTTTCCTCCGCCAGCCGCGCGGCAGTCACCGGCGGCGGCAGGCTGCGAAGCGCCTGGAGAAGACGAAACAAACGATCGCTGCGCGCCATGAGCCTACTGACGGAAATCGGCAGTTGGGTCGGTTTATAAAGAGCGCAGACAGAAACCGCAATCGAGGATCCTTCAATGTTGACGCTCTATCACGCCCCGCGCTCCCGCTCTTCGCGCATCATCACCTTGCTTCGCGAACTGGATGCGCTCGACAAGGTGAACATCGAAATCGTCGACATCACCCGCGGCGACGGAAGCGGCGCCAAGGACCCGAAAAACCCGCACCCGGAAGGCAAGGTGCCGCTTCTCGTGCACGATGGTGTCGTCATCTGGGAAAGCATTGCCATCATCCAGTATCTGACCGATCTTTTCCCGGCAAAGAACCTGGCGCCGCTTCCCGGCGATCCCAAGCGCGGCCGTTATCTGAGCTGGCTCGCCTGGTATGCCGGTGTCGTCGAGCCGGTGCTGATCGTCGAGGCGGCCGGGCTCTCGCATCCCTATCTGCAGTCCACGTTCCGCGGATCCGCCGAGATGGCGCGCCAGCTGGAAACGGCGCTCACGGCAAGCCCCTATCTCATGGGCGACCAGTTCTCGGCCGCCGACCTGCTGCTCTATTCGCCATTTGCGTGGTTTCCGGAAGCAGCGCCCGATGTGCCTGCCGTCAAGGCCTGGATCGGACGCTGCGCCGCACGGCCATCGGTCCAGTGGGCGGCAGAGTTCGATGCGTCATCGCTCGCTGCGGCTTAGGCACGAAATCGGTGTGAGATACAATGAAGCGCCGCGCGTCAGATAGGACGCGCGGCGCTTCATTGTTTGAACTGGCGGCTTAACTTCGGCGCTCGGCCCGTTCTGGTTCTACGCGTTCCGTGGGCGGGATCGGGTGCGGGGTAAAGGTGATTGTGCCGACAAGGCTTTGGTCATGCTCAAGGATTGAAAGGCCACCAAAACCCGGAAGGTGATGGCCGTTCGGCAGGTGCGTCATCGGCTCAAAGCAAAAGAAGTCTGCGTCCGCAGGCGAATAGAGCATGAAGTGACGGAAGGGCGCCCGCGCTTCGATCTCCAGGCAGAGGTCGTGTTCCGGCCACTTGATGATGGCCTTGCCGTCCCAGTCCTCATAGGCATTGTTCAGCCATCGTGGCGCGATGGGATTGCCCATTTCGAAGTCAAGAGCATCCGGTATCGGCCCGGGCTGGTCGGGCAGGTGACCTGCTCTCTCCGTCCAGAAGCGATCGGCCTTCGCGATCAGCCGTGTGCCGGCGGTTTTCGGGAAGAAGGGGTGGTGACCGAGGCCCATGGGCAAAGCGTGGCGCGATCTGTTGGTGACGGAGAGCGTGACGGAGAGGCGCTCGCCGACAATCCTGAAATGCTGAACGGCCTCATAGGCATAGGGGTTTGGCGCCGCTGCCTCGTGCACATAGCGCAGGCATGCTTCGGTTTCGCTGTGCGAGACCGCCTCCCATGTCGCCAGCCAGCCGTCGCCATGCAGATAACAGGGGTCGCTTGAGTTGGCGGTGAGGACGAAGCGATTGCAGGCGATGCTGAAGCTGTTGCCCTCTAGCCGGTTGCCGAAGGGAACGAGCGGAAAGCTTGCCTCGGCACCGTGGTGTTGCGAGGCAAGACCGCCTGCCGACCTGGGTTGGAAGATCGGCACGCCGCGATAGGAGCCCGACAGGATCGAGCCGCCGAAGCGGCTCAATTCGATCGAAAGCTCCCCATTGCCAAGCTGCAGAACGTCCGCAGACATGGCGCAGCTACGCCCGGCGACCGACCGCGGACGAGCGCAGGTTGTCGAGCAGCACGGCAAGCAGCAGGATCAGGCCGCGCACGACATACTGGTAGAAGGCCTGGATGTTGAGCAGGTTCATGACATTCTCGGCAATGCCCATGATCAGCACGCCGACGATCACGCCGGTCATGGCCGCCCGTCCGCCGGCAAGCGACACGCCGCCCAGCACGCAGGCGGAGATCACCGAAAGCTCGAGGCCGGTCGCCGCGTTTGGTTGGCCCGAAGTGATGCGCGATGCCAGCAGCACGCCGGCAACGGCGCAGACGAGACCCTGCAGCGCAAAAATCCAGATGCGCATGCGCGCAACGTCGACGCCGGCAAGGCGCGACGCCTCCGGATTACCGCCGATCGCCAGCGTGTTCTTGCCGAAGACGGTGCGGTTCAACAGGAAGCCGAAGGCGACGAAGAACAGCGCCATGACCCAGATCGGCGTCGGGATGCCGAGGAAGCGCGAAAGCGCCAGCTGGTAGAAGCTCGGATCGTTGATGCCGACGGCGCGGCCGTCCGATGCGATCAGCGCCAGGCCGCGCACGATCTGCATCGTGGCAAGCGTGGTGATCAGCGCGTTGATGCGGAAGCGGGCGATGACGACGCCGTTGACCGTTCCGACGAGACCGCCGCACACCAGGGCGGCGACGAGGCCGAGCAGGATCGAGCCGGTCGCATTCGATGCCATGACGGCGACCATGCCGGAAAAGGCAACCGTCGAGCCGACCGAAAGGTCGAAGTCGCGCGAGGCGAGGCAGAACATCATGGTGCAGGCGACGATGCCGATGGTGACCACCGACTGCAGCAGGCCCAGCATGTTGCGCTCGGTCAGGAAGTTGGGGACGGTGAGCGACACGACAAGAAAGGCCAGCGCGAAGATGACGACGAGGCCCTGTTCGCCGAGAAGGAGTTTTTTCAAGGAGGTCATCGTCACCGTACCTGTGCGTGAGGAAGAGTGTTGCTGTTTTGAACGTCCGGCAAGGCGGCGGCGAGAATACGCCGCTCGTCGAATTCCGCCCTTGGAATGTCGGCGGCGACGCGACCCTCGCACATCACCATGATGCGGTCGGCGATGCCCATGACTTCGGGCAGTTCGCTGGAGATCACCACGATCGCCATGCCGTCGGCGGCCAGTTCGTAGAGGATTTCGTAGATTTCCGATTTGGCGCCGACATCGATGCCGCGTGTCGGCTCGTCGATAACAAGCACCTTGACGCCCTCTTCGGACAGCCATCGGCCGAGGATCACCTTCTGCTGGTTGCCGCCCGACAGATTGATGATGTCCTGGCGCCGCGACGGCGTGCGCACGCGAAGCTTGGCGATGAACTTGTCGGCAAGCGCGCCCTCTTTTGCGGGATTGATAAGGCCGAAGGGGGAGAAATGGCGACGCGAGGAGATCGTCATGTTTTCCTCAATCGAACGTCCCTGGACGATGCCGTCGAACTTGCGGTCCTCCGGGCAGAGCACGATGCCGGAGCGGATGGAATGGGGTGGGCTGTCGGCCTCAATGGCGACGCCGTCGACCGACACCGTGCCCGTGTCGCGGGCGTCGGCGCCATAGACGAGGCGGGCCATTTCGCTGCGGCCGGCGCCGATCAGGCCGAAGAAGCCGAGGATCTCGCCGCGCCGGACGGAAAAGCTCAAGGGATTGCGAAGCTTCGGTCCCGCGATGCCGTCGACGCGCAGCCGCTCTTCGCCAAGGCTGCGCTCGCGCCAGCCCCAGATGTTGGCGATCTCGCGGCCGACCATTTCGGAAATGATCTGGTCGCGCGTCACCTTCGAGATATCAGGATGATGGGCGGCAAGTTTTCCATCGCGCAGCACCGTCAGGCTGTCGCAGAGGCGGAAGATCTCGTCGAGGCGATGGGAGACATAGAGAATGACCGTGCCGTTGGCGCGCAGGCGGTCGATGAGGGCGAAGAGGATCTCGCTTTCCCGCGAGGACAGCGACGATGTCGGCTCGTCAAGCGCGATAACGCGCGCATCGAGCATGACCGCCTTGGCGATTTCGACCATCTGCCGTTCGCCGATCGAAAGCGAGGCGACCTTCGCGGCCGGATCGACCTCGATGCCGATCTCGGCCAACTTCCGGGAAACGACGCCGGTCAGTTGCTGGCGATCGATGACGCCGGCTTTGCCCGGAAAGCGCCCGAGCCAGAGGTTTTCCGCGACCGTCAGTTCCGGGACAAGCTGCAATTCTTGGTGGATGACGATGACGCCGGCGTGGAAGGCGTCGCGTACCGAACGGTAGTGCTGCTGTTCCCCGTCGATCAGGATTTCGCCGGTGTCGGCGGACTGGTCGCCGGAGAGGACGCGGATCAGCGTCGACTTGCCGGCGCCGTTCTCGCCCATCAGCCCGTGGACGGCGCCTTTTCTGACCGAGAACGAGACGTTCGACAGTGCCTGGACGCCGGGGTAGCCCTTGGAGATGGATCGGAATTCAAGGAAGTCTTGCATCTGCGGCGCTCCGGGAATGGGGCGCCCGGCGATGATAAACCGCCGGGCTCAAAGTCATCGAAGACGACGATTATTCGATGCCGAGGTCCTTGCGAACCGCCTCGTAGGTATCACGCAGGGCAACCTGGCCGGCGGTCAGCGTCAGCTTTTCCGGCTCCTTGGCGTTGGCTACCCACTCATACATGTTGAGCGCGGTCTCATAGCCGTGGCGCTTCGGCGAGATGATCACGGTACCGAAGAAGCCGGTTGCGGCGGGCTTCTTGAACTCGTTGATGGCCGAGTCCGCACCGCCGATGCCGACGCCGATCATGCTGTCGGCGGCAATGCCGACGCTTTCGGTGGCGCGCACGGCGCCGAGGACCGCTTCGTCATTGAGGCCGACGGCGACCCACTTCTTGATGCCGGCATTCTTGTTGAGAACGACGGTCGAGGCGTTGAGGGCTGCTTCCGTATCGGTTTTTGCCTGCGGCGCGTCGAAGATGTTGGCTTCCGGGAAGCCGTTTGCCTTCAGGACCGAGAGCGCGCCTTCGACGCGGTCGACGGCGGTCGGCAGTTGGTCGTAGGAAACGCGGATCGCACCGACGTCCTTCATGTCCCAACCACGCTTCTTGATCTCGTCGACGATCGACTGACCGACGGCTTCGCCGATCTTGGTGGCGGAAATGCCCATATGCGGCACGTCTTCGATCGGGCTGCCATCGGCGTTGACGAGGCGGTCATCGACGGTCATCAGCTTGAGGTCGTTGGCGGCTGCCTTGGCGATGATGCCCGGGCCGAGTTTGACATCAGGCGTGCAGATGATGAAACCCTGCGCGCCCTGTGCGCCGAGATTGTCGATCGCCGATTGAACCTTCTCGCCATCTTCCGCGCCGATCTTGACCAGCGTGAAGCCCTTTTCCTTGGCGGCGACGTCGGCGAACTTCCATTCATCCTGGAACCACGGTTCCTCGGGCTGCTTGACGATGAAGCCGATCTTGACGTCGGCGGCGAAGGCGGACGTTGCGGCGAATACGGCGACGGTGCCAGCCAAGATGGCGGCCTTGAAGAAGCGCATGATTTCTCTCCCTGGTGAAACTGCCTCCTGCAGTTCTCATTTGTGTATGATGAATCATCATATCCGTCAATTGCCATTGTATGATGATTGAGATAGTGATGTATAACCATTGCCGAAGCGCCTCCCTGATCCCTGTCGCGAGGGAAGGTGATATGGGGTAAAGGCGTCGGCGGAACTGAAGGGATGGGTGGAGATGCAGATGGAAGGACAGGAGCCGCAGGGCGCGGCAGAGGAGCAAGTGCAACGCCGGCCGCGTGTCCAGAAGAACGTGACGCGGACCATCGCCTCCGACATCTGCGCCGATATCTTTCCGGTCGGCTCCTATCTGCCGCGGGAAAACGATCTCTGCGAGCGTTACGGCGTCAGCCGGACGGTTATCCGGGAATCGCTGAAGATCCTCGAATCGAAGGGCATGGTGCGTGGCCGTTCGCGTGTCGGCACTATCGTTTGCGGCAAGGATGAGTGGAACATCCTCGATGCGCAGGTGCTCGAGTGGATCGGCGAACGCATCTTCGAATTCGACCTGTTGAACTGCATCCTGGAAGCGCGCCGGGCGATCGAGCCGGTTGCGGCCGAATTCGCCGCCGAGCGTGCGACCGTCCAGGAAATCGCCGATCTCGAGCGGGCCTGGCAGGCAATGCGTGACGGCGAGCGCGATATTGCCGGCTTCACCGATGCCGACGTTGCCTTCCACACCTGCCTGCTCAAGGCCAGCCATAACCAGGTTTTCCTGCAGCTCGTCGGTATCATCCAGGCGGCGCTCAAGTTTTCGCTGCATGCCTCCAACGAAGCCGCCGAGCGGCGCGACGAGGCTATCGACATCCATCGTGAACTGGTCGAGGCACTGCGCATGCGCGACAAGGCGGCCGCGCGCGACTGCTCGACGCGCATGCTGAATCTCGCCGCACGCGACCTGGCGACGGCGGTCCAGCAACATCGCCCCGTGAAATCCGCTTTCTAACGTTCCCGATCGCGATCCGCCTGCCACGGTTGATCGCGACAACTCATCCCCACCGAACTGGACATCAACCCATGAAGATCACCAAGCTCACGACCTATATCGTCCCGCCGCGCTGGCTGTTTCTCAAGGTGGAGACCGACGAAGGCATCGTCGGCTGGGGTGAGCCTGTCGTCGAAGGACGGGCGCTGACGGTCGAGGCGGCAGTGCACGAGCTTTCCGACTACCTCGTCGGCAAGGATCCGTTCCTGATCGAGGACCACTGGAACGTGATGTACCGCGGCGGTTTCTACCGCGGCGGCGCCATTCACATGAGCGCGCTTGCCGGCATCGACCAAGCGCTTTGGGACATCAAGGGCAAGGCGCTGGGCCAGCCCGTACACTCCCTGCTTGGCGGACAGTGCCGCGACAAGATCAAGGTGTATTCCTGGATCGGCGGCGACCGCCCGAGCGACGTCGCCCGCAACGCCAAGGACGTGGTGGCGCGCGGTTTCAAGGCGATCAAGCTCAACGGCTGCGAGGAACTGCAGATCGTCGACACCAACGAGAAGATCGACAAGGCGGTGGAGACCATCGGTACCATCCGCGATGCGATCGGCCCGAACATCGGTATCGGCGTCGACTTCCACGGCCGGGTCCACCGGCCGATGGCCAAGGTGCTGGCCAAGGAGCTCGAGCAGTTCAAGCTGATGTTCATCGAGGAGCCGGTGCTTTCGGAAAACCGCGAGGCGCTGAAGGAAATCGCCAACCATTGCTCGACGCCGATCGCGCTTGGTGAGCGCCTCTATTCCCGCTGGGACTTCAAGTCGGTGCTTGCGGACGGCTATGTCGACATCATCCAGCCGGATCTTTCCCATGCCGGCGGCATCACCGAATGCCGCAAGATCGCGGCCATGGCCGAGGCCTATGACGTGGCGCTGGCGCCGCATTGCCCGCTCGGCCCGATCGCGCTTGCCGCCTGCCTGCAGATCGACGCCGTCAGCTACAACGCCTTCATCCAGGAGCAGAGCCTCGGCATTCACTACAACGAAGCCAACGACATTCTCGACTACGTCTCCAACAAGGACGTCTTCCACTATGAGGACGGCTTCGTGTCGATCCCGCAAGGGCCTGGCCTCGGCGTCGAGGTCGACGAGGCCTATGTCATCGAGCGCGCCAAAGAGGGGCATCGCTGGCGCAATCCGATCTGGCGCCATGAGGACGGCAGCGTCGCCGAGTGGTGACGGCTGCGCGGGATCATCGGCTGAGGGAGGCGGAAAATATGAGCAAGCGGCTAGCTGGAAAGCGCATCGTCATCACCGGGGCAGCCCAGGGCATCGGTCTCGCCATGGCCGAGGCGTTCCTGAAGGAGGGGGCGAGCCTCTTTCTGATCGATCGCGACGGGCCGCTGCTCGATAGGGAGACGGCAAGGCTCAGAGATGAAGGCGGCACGCTTGCATCGACGACGGCCGATATTACCGATGTCGATGCAATCGCCGGCGCCATCCGCCAGGCCGAAAACACCATCGGCAGGCCGAATGCGCTCGTCAACAATGCCGGTATCAACGTCTTTGCGGAGCCGCTGGCAACGACGGATGCGGACTGGCAGCGCTGTTTCGACGTCAATCTCAAAGGTGCGTGGAATTGCAGCCGCGCTGTGCTTCCCGGCATGATCGAGGAGGGCGGCGGCGTCATCCTCAACATTGCCTCAACGCACGCCTTCACGATCATCCCGCATACATTTCCCTATCCGGTGGCGAAGCATGCGCTTCTCGGCATGACCAAGTCGCTCGGGATCGAATATGCCTCACGGGGCATCCGGGTGAACGCGCTTGCCCCGGGTTACGTTCTGACACAGAAGGCCGTCGAATACTGGAACAGCTTTCCGGACCCGGTCGCCGCCGAGGCGGAAACGATGAAGCTGCATCCCGGCGGACGGATCGCAACAGCTGATGAAATCGCCCGCGCCGCGCTCTTCCTGGTGTCCGACGAATGCACCTTCATCAACGCCACGTGCCTGACCGTCGACGGTGGGCTGAGCGTCCTGCATCATCCCTGAGCCAGGCCACGCGGCTCTGCCTCAATAGAAATGCGTACGACCGCGTCACTTGCGGTGCAGGTTGATCTCGCTGGTGACGACCTTGTCGCCGGATGCCGGATCGACGTCGACCGTCGTCAGCCGCATCCCGTTCACCCCCACCTTCTGCAGCGTCAGGTTGGCGCTGCGGTCGCCGTTGACTTCCTTTTCCCAACGAATAGTGAGGTTGATGGCGTTGCCGCGGCGGTTGCCGCTCAGGCCCGCCCGTCCTCCCCGTGGCCCGAGGTAGGATCCGCTGTATTTCGACCCGCTGAACCGCAGCTTGGCATCGATGGAGCGTGAAATCAGGATCAAGCCGCGGCACACGCCTTCCATCGACAGCGCCAGCCCTTCGGACTGAGAATCGAAGTTGCAGGAGACGTTGATCGGCGACATGTGGGCGCGGATCCTGACTGTTCCTTCGCCCGTCCAACTGCCTTGAAGCGATTTCAGGAACGCGCCTTCATCCGCTCGCGCGCCGCCGGCGAGTGATGTCGTCGCGGCGGCAAGCACTAGCCATCGCAGCATGTCGCAACCCTCCGTTCAGAGCCCGCGATGGTACACCAGGAAAGGCCGGGATCACCAGCGGCAAGGTGATCCCGATCGCTCTCCGGCTTTTCAGGCGCCTTAACCGCCCTTCTCGCGCGCCAGGCGGACGCGGAAACGGCCAGCACAACGGGGGCCCGAAAGCATGGGCGGCGCGCGTGGCATCGCCGCCGCCTGCTTCTTCCCGGAAGCGGCAAGGGGTTGTCGCCGGCTAAATCCCGTGCAGGACCTGTGTCGCCTTGACCGCGGCCGAGGCGCGGTTTTCGACGCCGAGCTTCACATAGATCTGTTCGAGATGCTTGGTGACGGTGCGCGAACTCAAGCCGAGGATCTCGCCGATATCGCGGTTGGATTTCCCCTTGGCGATCCAAAGCAGCACTTCGGATTCGCGTTGGGTCAGCGCGAAATGCTGCCGCAGCATCTCGTCGTCGCTCCGTCGGCTTTCGGCCGTCAGGCGGAAGAGATACTCGTTGGCGCCGATCGCGCCGAGAAACGAGATCTGCAGTCCGGATTGCCCGGGTTCTTCCAGAGTAAAACTATTCTCCCGCTTGCCGCCGGCTCCGGTCTTCTCCAGCCAGGCGGCGATACGGTGTGCGATCGTCGCGAGGCCCTCGTCGCTGCCGGTTGCGGCGTTGACGAGGCGAGCTGCCTGCGGTGTCGACCAGCGAACACCGCCATCCGAGCGCACGGCGAGCAGATGGCGCCCGGCGGCATCGAGCGCGACGCGCGCGCTTTGCGCCGAGCGGGCGTTGGAGAGGTGAACGCGGATGCGAGCCCTCAGCTCATCGATGTTGATCGGCTTTGTCAGGTAGTCGACGCCACCGGCCTCGAGTGCATGAACCACATGCTCGGTCTCCGTCAGCCCGGTCATGAACAGCACCGGCGTTTGGCCGACGGATGCGTTGGCCTTCAGTCTCAGGCAGGTTTCGAACCCGTCCATGCCGGGCATGACCGCGTCCAGCAGAATGACGTCGGGCGTGATCCGCTCGGCAATCGATAGGGCGGCATGGCCCGAAGTGGCGATCAGCACGGAGAAGCCCGACTGCTCCAGCGCTTCGGTCAGAAAACCGAGCGCTTCGGGAGAATCGTCCACCAGCAGCACGATGTCGCGACGAGCGTAAGTCTCAACCACGGGTGACGGCTCCATTCTCCGCTTTTTCCCTCAGGAAGGCATCGTAGCCCGAGAGGTCGAAGGCCTGGACATAGGCGCGGGCTGCATCGACGAAGAGCTGATGTTCCGGTTTGAGAGCGATTTCCATCAGCTTGGCCTCGATGCCTCTGACGTAGCCGATCTCGCCGAGCCGGATCAACTCCTCGACATGGTGCTGACCGGGCAACGTCATGGCACCCGCCTTTACAGCCCTCGGTTCCTCGAACGCGTCGCCCTCATGGACAAACGTCAGGCCGAGCTGAACGGCGAGCTTGTCGGCGAGTTGGCCGACGCCGAAGGGTTTGGCGAGCGTATCGTTGTGACCGACAAGGGCGCCGGTGGTCGAGCCGTCGCCGATATTGGCGGAAAGCATGATGATCGGCGCCGTCTGCCCGCCTCTGCGCAGTCTGTCGACGAGTTCCCAACCGTTCATATCAGGCATGGAGATGTCGACCAGGAAGATGTCCGGCGCCAGCGCCTCAACCATCGCAAGGCATTGCTTGCCGCTTTCGGCTGCAAGCACGGTGAAGTCCATCGGCTGCAGAATTTCACGCATCAGGTCGCGGTGGTCGGCGTTGTCGTCGACGACCATGATCGTGCGCCGCGGGCCGAGATAGGATGTGATCCGGCGCACCGCCACCAGCGGCGCCGGCCGATCGACGGCGGAAAGCATCAGCCGGACCTTGAAGGTCGTGCCCTTGTTCGGCTCGCTGGTCACGGATATTTCGCCACCAAGCGTCTGGGTCAGCAAACGGGTGATGGTCAATCCGAGGCCCAAGCCCGGCATGCTGCCGAGGTGCTCCGCTTCGCCGCGCTGGAACGGATCGAAGATGCGCGGCAGGTCCTTCTCGGCGATGCCGCGGCCGCTGTCACTGATCGTGAACGTCGCGACCTGGCTGCGATAGTCGATGTCGAAGCGGATCTCGCCGCGTTCGGTGAACTTCAGCGCATTGGACAGCAGATTGACGAGGATCTGGCGCAGCCGTTTTTCGTCGGTCTTGACGTAGCGCGGCAAGGCGGCAGCACGCCGATGTTCGAAGGCGATGCCCTTGGCCTGCGCCTGCGGGCGGAACATGTCGACGACCTGATCGAGGAAGTCGTGAATGTTGATCTCGTTGGAATAGACCTGCAGCTTGCCGGCCTCGATCTTGGAAATGTCGAGAAGCCCGTCGATGAGGCCGGAGAGGTGGTCGGCGCTGCGCCTGATCACCTTGATCGCGCCCTGTCGCGCCGGCGGGATCGTTTCGTCGCGCTCGAGCACCTGCGCGTAACCCAGCACCGCGTTGAGCGGCGTACGCAGCTCATGGCTGAGGCCGACGACATAGCGGCTTTTGGCGCGATTGGCCGCCTCGGCAGTCTCCTTTGCCTGCTGCAGGGCCGCATCGGTCTTCTTGTGCGCGGCGATTTCCTTCAGGAGCAGCGTGTTCTGTCGCGATGATTCTTCCTCGGCAACGACGCGGCTGTCGTGGGCGAGCACATAGAACCAGCAGACGATACCGGCGAGCACGGCAAAGACGAAGAAAACGACGGCAATCGTTCGCTCGACGACTACAGCGGTTTCCGGCGAGGCGTTGCCTGTCTGGTGCGCGATCATCGCCAGGATCAGACCTATGCCCGCGATCGAGAGCACCGCCGAAATGGCGTAACGACCGAGCCGCGTCGCCAGCTTGGCGGTCACCGTTTCAGGCAAAAGGGCGTGCGCGACCGTTGCCACCTGCGCATTGAACCGCGCCTTCGGCTTGCACATGTCGTGGCAGCGGCTGTCGAGGGAGCAACAGAGCGAGCAGATCGGTGCGGCATAGGCGGGACACCAGGCCATGTCCTCCGGCTCGAAGGGATGCTCGCAGATCGAGCAGGTGATCTCGCTCTCTCTCGCCCAGCTCTTTCTCGGCTTGCGGGCGAGATAATATTTGCCGCCGGTCGCCCAGGCGATCAGCGGCGAGGCGATGAAGGCGATGATCAGGGCAATGTAAGGCGCAAGCGATGCGGCGATGGCGCCGAAGGCGCCGAAATGCGCCGTCAGCGCGATCGTTGCCGAAAGCGCCATGGCGCCGAGCCCGACAGGGTTGATGTCGTAGAGATGGGCGCGCTTGAACTCGATGCCGGGCGGAGAGAGACCGAGCGGTTTGTTGACGAAGAGATCGGCCGAAATGGTGCAGAGCCAGGCCATCGCAATGATGGAGAAGACGCCGAGCGTCTCCTCGAGCAGCCGGTAGATACCGAGCTCCATCAAGAGCAGCGCGATGGCCACATTGAACACCAGCCACACGACCCGGCCGGGATGACTGTGGGTGAGGCGGGAGAAGAAATTGGACCAGGCGAGCGACCCGGCATAGGCGTTCATGACGTTGATCTTCAACTGCGAGACGACGACGAAAGCGACCATCAGCAGGAGGGCGGCCGTCTCAGACGGGATCATGTAACCGAAGGCGGTGTAGTACATCTGTGCCGGGTCCGCGGCCCGCGTCGATGGAACGCCGGATGAGAGGGCGAGCACGACGAGAAAGGAGCCGGCCAAAAGCTTTGGCGCACCGACCAGCACCCAGCCGGAACCGGCCAGGAAGACGGCGATGCGATGATGCAGTTTGCGCTGGCCGTCCGGCGGCAGAAAGCGCAGGAAGTCGACCTGCTCGCCGATCTGCGCCATCAGCGCGAAGATCACCGCGGAGGCGGCCCCGAACTCGATGAGGTCGAAGGGGGCGAGCGTGCCCGGCGGTCCGGACGCATGATGGATCCCGGCATAGGCGAGCCAGATGCCGACCTTCTCCCAGTCGGCAAAGGCGATGAAGACGAAGGGCAGGACGTTGAGCACGATCCAGAAGGGCTGGGTGACCAACTGGAACTTGCTGATAAGGCGCACGCCGTGGGTGACGAGAGGGATGACGACGGCCGCGCTGACGATGTAGCCGACCCAAAGCGGCATGCCAAGCGCAAGCTCGAGCGCCCCCGACATGATCGAGGCTTCGATCGCGAAGAGGATGAAGGTGAAGCTGGCATAGATCAGCGAGGTCAGCGTCGAGCCGATGTAACCGAAGCTTGCGCCACGGGTCAGAAGGTCGATGTCGACGCCGTGGCGGATCGCGTAGCGGCTGATCGGCAGGCCGACCGTCAGGATCATCAGGCTGGCGATCAGAATGGCGACGATGGCGTTGGTCGTACCGTAGGACATGGTGATCGCGCCGCCGATCGCCTCCAGCGCCAGGAACGAGATCGCGCCGATCGCGGTCTGCGAAATGCGCCCGGAGGAAAAGCGCCGCGCACTCTTGGCCGTGAAGCGCAGCGCATAGTCTTCGAGCGTCTGGTCGGCGACCCAGCGATTGTATTCTCGTCGAACGGGAATGATACGCTGGCGTGCCGCCATGTTGCCTCGTCATCTCTCGCATTGCCGGCAGGTGGCTGCCTATTTTCACGGCATTGACATCCTGTGCGTGAAATTTATGCAATGCGGAGAAGGCGAAAGCAAGCTTGAAAGGGTCATCCACTCACGGCGGTCGTGTCGACGACGACAAAATCATGCGTGATCGTCGCGGACTTGGCGAGCATCGCTGACGCCGAGCAGTATTTTTCCAAGGACAGGGCGATCGCGCGCTCGACCTTTTTCTCCGCGAGGCCACGTCCCTTGACCACGAAGTGCATATGGATGCGGGTAAAGACCCGGGGGTCCTCTTCGGCGCGGTCTGCGTCGAGCTCCACGGTGCAATCCTCGACCGGCTCGCGGCCCTTTTCAAGGATATGAACCACGTCGTAGGCCGAACAGCCGCCGGCGCCGATCAGCATCAGCTCCATCGGGCTTGGGCCCGGAGTACGCCCCTCAGGACCGGAGGCCGTTCCGAGGACGATCTTGTGACCGCTTCCGGATTCGCCGACGAATGTCCGCTCTTCAACCCATTTGATTCGTGCCTTCATGATCTTTCACCTGTGTTGAGCTGCTCGTCACGGCCGGCTGGCCGTCGAAGCTTCTCAATAGCCGTAAAACGCATGCTCCGGCCATACGGGCAGGCGCATTTCGATCTCGTCGTCTCCGCGCAATGACGCCAAACCCGCATCGCTCCCAGCGGCTGCTTCCACTTTGCCCCCTCGGCCTACGTAGAATGACGTATGTGCAGTGCAGCAGGACTGGCGGATGATCCCTCAAGCAACGGTCAAAAGGAACGAAGCCTCGTTGCGGCGACCAGAACGAGAGGGGTTCAATCAGATGAATATCAAGGCACGCGTCACCGGCGCCTTCCTGGCAACGGTCCTGTCGACAACGGCATTCAACGGCGCCTTTGCGGCCGACGACACGATCAAGGTCGGCATTCTGCATTCGCTGTCGGGAACCATGGCGATCTCAGAGACGACCTTGAAGGACGCCATGCTCATGCTCATCGACGAGCAGAACAAGAAGGGCGGCCTGCTCGGCAAAAAGCTTGAAGCGGTTGTCGTCGACCCGGCGTCAGACTGGCCGCTCTTTGCCGAAAAGGCACGCGAACTCGTTTCCGTCGACAAGGTTTCGGCCGTGTTCGGCTGCTGGACGTCGGTGTCGCGCAAGTCCGTCCTGCCGGTGTTCGAGGAGCTGAATTCGATCCTGTTCTACCCCGTTCAATACGAGGGTGAGGAAAGCCAGCGCAACGTCTTCTACACCGGTGCCGCACCGAACCAGCAGGCGGTTCCGGCCGTCGACTATCTGATGGAAAACGAAAGCGTCGAACGCTGGGTGCTGGCCGGCACCGACTACGTCTATCCCCGCACGACCAACAAGATCCTCGAGGCCTATCTCATCTCCAAGGGCGTCAAGCCCGAAGACATCATGATCAACTACACGCCGTTCGGCCATTCCGACTGGCAGACGATCGTGTCCGACATCAAGAAATTCGGTTCCGCCGGCAAGAAGACCGCCGTCGTCTCGACGATCAACGGCGACGCGAACGTGCCGTTCTACAAGGAACTGGCAAACCAGGGCGTCAAGGCCGAGGATATCCCCGTCGTCGCCTTCTCCGTCGGCGAAGAGGAACTCGCTGGTCTCGATACGGCCCCGCTCGTCGGCCATCTCGCCGCCTGGAACTACTTCCAGTCGGTCGATACCGCTGCCAATGCCGAGTTCATCAAGACCTGGAAGGCCTATACCAAGAACGACAAGCGCGTCACCAACGACCCGATGGAAGCCCATTACATCGGCTTCAACATGTGGCTGAAGGCTGTCGAGAAGGCCGGCACCACCGACACCGACGCGGTGCTTGACGCCATGATCGGCGTCTCGGTGCCCAACCTTTCCGGCGGTTACTCGACGATGATGCCGAACCACCACATCACCAAGCCGGTGCTGATCGGCGAGATCCAGGACGACGGCCAGTTCGAGACGGTCTGGGAAACGCCCGGCCTCGTGGTCGGCGACGAATGGTCCGACTATCTGCCCGACTCCAAAGACCTGATCGCCGATTGGCGCGCGCCGATGTCCTGCGGCAACTTCAACGTTGCCACCGGCAAGTGCGGCGGCAAGGGCTCCTGATTTCATCACGTAGCGATAGTTTCCGGATCGCGGCAGCTGCCTCGCTCCCCTTTGCATGACGAAATCATAGGCAGGCATACCCTTCGCCCAACGCTCCCGCTGGGCGAAGGGATCTCGAAATTCCATGCCGCGATGGCGGCGCCTGCCTTGCGCTCGCGCGGGCGAGCGAAACCGAGCGAGAGGCGATGTACCGCATTCTGCAAACCCTGTTGATCACCCTGTGCCTATTGGTTTCGGCCCATGTCACGGGCTTGCGCGCCGCGGACGATCTCGGCGCCCTGATCAGTGCGCTCGGAACGGCCAAGCTGGCAGAATTGGACGATCGCATTGCCGCGCTTGCTAAGAGCGGCGATCCGCGCGTCATCCCGGTTCTCGAAGCGCTCGGCGAAGGCAATCTCTACGCCCGAAAAGCCGATGGCGGCGTGTTCCTGACCACGGAGAAGGGCACGAACCTTGTTCTTGTCGATCCGCTTGATGGCGCGGACATCGGCGAAGTGCCGAAAGGCGAGCTGCAGAAAATCAAGGTCAACAACGCTGTCCGGCGTGCCGTTCGAAGCGCGCTCGGCGGCCTGACGCTTTTCAGCGCCGATGCGGAGGCAAGGCTGAAGGCGGCGCAATCCATGCGCCAGACCCCGAACGCTGGCGCGCTCGAGGCGATCGAGACGGCGCTTGCGGCTGAAAAGGACGCCGCCGTGCGCAAGACGCTCGACGAGGCGCGCGCGGTCACGCTTCTGGTCTCGGATCGGCCCGACGACGATAAGCGCGCGGCGATCAAGGCGCTGGCGGAAGGCGGTGGTCGCGAGGCACTTGGCGTGCTGACCTCCGCACTTTCTTCGGCGGATGCGAGCCTGAAACCGGATATCGAAGCCGCACTGCAGCGCATCGAGCAGGCGCAGGCATTCTGGAACGCCGGCCAGAATGTCTGGTATGGCCTGTCGCTCGGCTCGGTGCTGCTGCTGGCGGCCATCGGCCTTGCCATCACCTTCGGCGTCATGGGCATCATCAACATGGCGCATGGCGAGATGGTCATGCTCGGCGCCTATACGACATTCCTGGTCCAGGACGTCATCCGCGGCTCCTATCCGGCGCTGTTCGACTGGTCGCTGGCGATCGCCCTGCCGCTCGCCTTTCTCGTCACCGGGATCGTCGGCCTTGCCATCGAGCGCAGCGTCATCCGCTTTCTCTATGGTCGGCCGCTCGAAACTTTGCTGGCAACCTGGGGGATTTCGCTGATCCTGCAGCAATCGGTGCGCTCGATCTTCGGGCCGACCAATCGCGAGGTCGGCAACCCCTCCTGGATGGCGGGCGCCTTCGAACTCGGCGGTCTGACGATCACCTGGAACCGGCTCTGGATCATCGTATTTGCACTTGCCGTCTTCGCGGCACTTCTGTTCCTGCTGAAACGTACGTCGATGGGCCTCAGGATGCGCGCCGTGACACAGAACCGGCGCATGGCGTCATCCATGGGCATTCGCACCCCATGGGTGGACGCTCTAACCTTTGCACTTGGTTCCGGCATCGCCGGCATGGCCGGCGTCGCGCTGTCGCAGATCGACAATGTCTCGCCCAATCTCGGCCAGGGCTACATCATCGACAGCTTCATGGTCGTGGTCTTCGGCGGCGTCGGCAATCTCTGGGGGACGCTGGTCGGCGCGTTTTCGCTCGGCATCCTCAACAAGTTCCTCGAGCCCTATGCGGGCGCCGTCCTCGGCAAGATCCTCGTTCTGGTGCTGATCATCCTCTTTATCCAGAAGAAGCCGCGCGGTCTCTTCGCACTCAAGGGAAGGGCGGTGGAAGCATGATCACGTCGTTTCTGCTCAAGTCGCTCGATCGCAGCATCGTCGTCGTCGTGGCGATCCTGCTGGGGCTTGCCATCGCCATTCCGGCCCTCAATCTGCTGACTGCGCCGGACCACCCGCTGCACGTGCCGACCTTTCTGGTTTCGCTGTTCGGCAAGTACCTGACCTATGCCTTGCTGGCGCTGGCGCTCGATCTCGTCTGGGGTTTCTGCGGCATCCTCTCGCTCGGCCATGCCGCGTTCTTCGCGCTCGGTGGTTATGCCATGGGCATGTATCTCATGCGCCAGATCGGCGCGCGCGGCTCCTATGGCAATCCGTTGCTGCCGGATTTCATGGTGTTCCTCAATTGGAAGGAGTTGCCATGGTTCTGGCAAGGCTTCGACATGTTCTGGTTTGCGGCGCTGATGGTGGTGCTGGTGCCCGGCCTGCTTGCCTTCGTCTTCGGCTGGTTTGCCTTCCGCTCGCGGGTCAACGGGGTCTACCTCTCGATCATCACCCAGGCGATGACCTATGCGCTGCTGCTTGCCTTCTTCCGCAACGACATGGGTTTTGGCGGCAATAATGGCCTGACCGACTTCAAGGACATTCTCGGCTTCAACATCCAGGCCGACGGCACGCGGGCAGCCCTTTTTGCCGCATCCGCGCTGACGCTCGCCTTATGTCTGGTGCTGACGACGGCGATCGTTCGCTCGAAATACGGCAAGGTGCTGGTCGCGGTGCGGGATGCGGAAAGCCGCACGCGTTTTCTCGGCTACCGTGTCGAGCACATCAAGCTCTTTGCCTTCACCGTCTCGGCGATGATGGCGGGCATCGCCGGCGCGCTTTACGTGCCGCAGGTCGGCATCATCAATCCCGGCGAGTTCGAACCGGGCAATTCCATCGAAGTCGTCATCTGGACGGCGGTCGGCGGGCGCGGCACGTTGATCGGGCCGATCGTCGGGGCAATCCTGGTCAATGGCGGCAAGAGCATTTTCACCGCGGCGTTTCCCGAGTTCTGGCTGTTTGCGCTCGGCGGACTGTTCGTCTTTGTCACGCTGTTCCTGCCGAAAGGCGTCGTTGGCACGGCGAGCGCCTATCTCGCCCGCCGCAAGGCTCACCGCCGGGCGGCCGATGCCGAGAACGCGCGCGACAACCTTGTCGCTGAACCCATGGCGGCGGAGTAATTGCCATGAACCAGACCATCAGCCAGACGAAACCGAAAAGCCTTCTCTATCTCGATGGCGTCTCCGTCTCCTTCGACGGCTTCAAGGCGCTCAATTCGCTCTCCTTCGTGATCGAGCCGGGCGAGCTTCGCGCCATCATCGGCCCGAACGGCGCCGGCAAGACCACGATGATGGACATCATCACCGGCAAGACGCGGCCCGACGAAGGGCAGGTCTTCTTCAAGGGCGATATTGACCTCACCAAGCGCGACGAAGCCGAAATCGCCAGTCTCGGCATCGGCCGCAAGTTCCAGAAGCCGACGGTCTTTGAAAGCCACACCATCTGGGACAATCTGGAACTGGCGCTCAACCGCAGCCGCGGTGTCTTCCCGACGCTGTTCTATCGGCTGACGGCGGGCGACAAGGCGCGGATCGAGGAGATCCTGTCGACCGTTCGGCTCAGCGCGCGCCGCGATGATCTTGCCGCCAACCTGTCGCATGGGCAGAAGCAATGGCTGGAGATCGGCATGCTGCTCGCGCAGGAACCGGAGCTGCTTTTGGTCGACGAGCCGGTGGCTGGCATGACCGACGCGGAGACGGCCGAAACGGCGATCCTGCTCAAGGAGATCGCGAGAACGCGGTCGGTCGTCGTCGTCGAACACGACATGGGCTTCATCCGCGAGCTTGGCGTCAAGGTCACGTGTCTGGCCGAAGGGGCGGTGCTTGCCGAAGGCTCGATCGACTTCGTCAGCAGTGATGCGAAGGTGATCGAAAACTATCTCGGCCGCTGACGCCGACCGCAACAGTCTAAGGAAAGGACGCCTTCATGCTGAGCGTCGAAAACGTCAACCTCCACTATGGCGCAGCACAGGCGCTGCGCAACGTCTCGATCGGCGCCGAGATGGGCAAGATCACCTGCGTGCTTGGCCGCAACGGCGTCGGCAAGTCGAGCCTGCTCAGGGCCATCACCGGGCAGCATCCGGTCAGTGCCGGGGCAATCACCTTCAATGGCGTGACGCTCGGCGGCATGGCGCCCTTTCGCCGTGCCAAGGAGGGTATCGGCTATGTGCCACAGGGCCGCGAGATCTTTCCACTGCTCACCGTCAAGGAGAACCTGGAGACCGGCTACGCGCCGGTCAAGCGCGGCGACCGCTCGATACCGGAAGATGTCTTCAATCTTTTCCCCGTGCTTCGCTCGATGCTCGGGCGGCGCGGCGGCGATCTCTCCGGCGGCCAGCAGCAGCAACTGGCGATCGGCCGGGCGCTCGTCACGCGGCCGCGCATCCTGGTGCTCGACGAACCGACCGAGGGGATCCAGCCGTCGATCATCAAGGATATCGGTCGGGCGATCCGCTATCTTCGGGATTCGACGGGCATGGCGATCCTTCTGGTCGAGCAGTATCTCGATTTCTGCCGCGAGCTCGCGGACCATGTCTACATCATGGACCGCGGCGCCGTGGTGCATGAGGGGCCGCCGGAGACCTTGGACACAGTCGAGGCCAGGCGTCACCTGACGGTCTGATCTCGGACTCAACCACCATATTCGATAATTGCGAGCCCGGCATTGTAGTCGGTCGCATAGATGATGCCGGCCGCATCGACAAAGACATCGGCCGACTGGATGACGCGGGGTCGCCCGGCGCGTCGGTCGGTCATTTCGATCGGCCCGGCCGGGACGAGCGCGCCGGTCTGGCGCGGGCGGTAAGGGTCGGTGATGTCGAAGGCGCGGATGCCGGCATTCTGCCAGGTGGCGAAGATCAGTGTCTCCGAAACGAACGAGCCCGGCCGGTTTTCGTGCAGGTTGTGCGGCCCGAAATGCCCGCCCTTGGCGACGTAGTCGGCCTCAGAAGGAATCGGGAAGGTCGAGATGCTGACCGGGTTCGAGGGTTCGCGGATATCGAAGATCCAGGTGTGCTTGCGGTCGTCTTCCTCGTGATCGAGCACGGCCTCGTCGGCGACGACAAGCAGATCGCGACCGGGCAGCGGCAAGGGCGAGTGCGTTCCGCCGCCGAAGGGGGGCGACCAGTTGCGGTGGGCAATGAGCTTCGGGTTGGCGTGGTCCTTGACGTCGAGCAGCGTCAGGCCGCCGTCGCGCCAGCAGGCATAGGCCGTGTCGCCGGAAACAAGCGCGTGATGCAGCGCATAGCGCTTGCCGTCCGGCGCAGTGGAGACTTCGCCTGCCGCCTTGTTCATCCCCGGCAGCCACCAGCGGCCGACGATTTCGGGCCTGGTCGGATCGATCATGTCGATGGTGACGAAGATGTAGTCGTTGAAGCCGTCGAACAGAGCCGAGGCATAGGCATAGCGGCCGCCGACATACCAGAGGCGATGGAAGCCGACGCCCTCGATATTCAGTTCGCCGATCTTGCGCGGGCGATCCGGAATAGAAATGTCGAAGACCGACATGCCGGCGCTCCAGGCACGCTTGCGGCCGCTGCCGGCGACGGTGTCGCCGACGGATTTGGTGTAGTAGGTCTTCTCGTCGGCGAAGGTCTCGACATCGGCAAACAGGTCAAGCGCATTGATGACCAGCAGTAGGTCGTCATGCGTCTGCAGGTGGATGTTCCAGGTATTGGCCGGTGCCGGCACATAGGTCACCGCACCCGGCCGCTTCGGATCGCGCACGTCGACGATCGAAAAGCCCTGCGACCACGGGTGGGCGACATAGGCGAAACCGCGATGCACCATCAACTGCAGGCCATCGCCGCGCCCGCCGATCGGCGAATGGCCGATCAGTTTCATGTTGTTTGCAAAATCGGGCGTGGGAAGGTCGATGCCGCTCATGGTCTTTCCAGTCTCAGTCCGCGAGAAAAACGCCGCGCGGATCGGCGCGGCGCCTCAATTTCAATAGCGATCAATTGGTGGCTGTGGGGACCCACTCGGCGGTCGCCGCATCGCTCTTGCGGAAGGCCGGGAATTTTTCCTGCAGGTCCTCGATCGACTTGATCTCGCCCTTGGCGAGATCATCGCGGGTGACGAGCGTCGGCTGCAACAGGACCGACTGGCCGGGGAACTGGCCGGCGATCGCAAGCGAAACGGCGCGCACCGAGACTTCACCGACAACGGCGGCGTTGGTGGCGGCTGTCGCCTGCCAGGCGCTATCCGGCTCGTTCATCAGCTGGATGTCGGCCGTCGAGATATCGACGCCGTAGATCTTCACCTTGCCGGCAACGCCGAGTTCGTCGATTGCAAGCTTTACGCCCTTGGCGAATTCGTCCCAGGGGGTGAAGATCACCGAAATATCCGGGTTGGCGGTCAGCACGGCCTTGGTCTGGTCGGCGACGGAGGCCGGAACCGTGTCGTTGACGACGCCCCAGGTGGCCTTTTCCGTCAGGTTGTGCTTGGCGACGAAGTCCTTCCAGACGCCATAGCGACGGTCGAGCGGTGCGAAGCCGGCGACATAGACGGCGCCGCCGACGAAGCCGTCGCCCTTGTCCTTGACGGCCTGCTCCAGCACCAGCCGCGCCATGTCCTTGTCGCTCTGCTCGATCTGCGGGATCTGCGGATTGTCGAGATTGACGTCATAGGCGACGACCTTGATGCCGGCATCGAGCGCCTTCTGGGCTACGTCCTTCAAGACCTCCGGGCGACCATTGTTGATGATGATGCCATCGACGCCGAGGTTGATTGCCTGCTCGATGAGGCTACGCTGGATGTCGTTGTCGTTGCGCGCCTGCGAGACCGTCAGGTTGACGTGAAGCGCGTCCGCCTGGCGCTTGACACCGGCCTCGAAGGCCTGCAGCCAGTCGCCACCGCTGAGGAAGCTGACGACGGCGATGTCGACGTCGCCCTTGTCGAACGGGGCAGGTGCACCGTCAATGCCGGCGGAAAAGGCAGGGGCCGCCATCAGCGAAGCGGCAACAAGGCTGCCGAGAATGGTGCGCGTCAGGTGTTTCATGGTCAGTATCCTCGCTCTGTTGGAATGGATGGTCAGCGCGCCTGGCTGCGGCCAAGGCCGTAGGTGAGCGCCAGCGCTCCGACGAGCACGGCGCCCTTGACGAAGTCCTGGGTGTAATAGGGGGCGTTGAGCATCGTCAGGCCGTTGAGCAAAAGGCCGACGAAGACCGCGCCGACGATGGTGCCGAAGACGTTCGGTCGGCGCAGGCCGAGAACGGCAAAGCCGATCAGAGCGGCGGCGACCGAATCCATCAGCAGTGAGGCACCGGACGAGACGTCGCCGCGGCCGACACGGGCAGCGACAATGATGCCGCCGAGCGAGGCGAGCGTGCCAGAAAGCACATAGGCAAGCGTCTTCAGGCGCGGGACCGAGGCGCCGGCAAGCCGGGTCGCCAGTTCGTTGCCGCCGGTGGCAAACAGCAGGCGGCCGAGGCGGGTGCGCTCGGTCAGGACGAACAGGATGATGGCGACGAGCACCATGATGACGACGGGGGCGGGGACGATGCCAAAGAAGCTCGAGCGCCCGATCAGCAGGAAGGCCGGGTCGTAAGCGCCTGTAGCCGTCGAACCGTCGGGCAGGATGAGCCCGGCGGATATCGACCGCCCGGCGGTCGGGATCAGCTGCAGGCCGGTCAGCAGAAACATCATCGCCAGCGTTGTCAGCAGATCGGGCACACGCAGGCGCACGATCAGGAAGGCGTTGACGAGGCCGACGAGTGCTCCAAACAGCAACACCAGCGGCACGGTCTCGTAGACGCCAAGGCCCCAGACGATCATCGCGTAGCTCGCCGCCATGACGCTCGAGGCGGCGACCGCGCCAATGGAGAGATCGAAGCCACCGACGGCAAGTGTGACCGTAACGCCAGCACCCAGAATGGCGACGACGGAAACGGCCTGCAGTATGCTCATCAGATTGGTGACGTTGATGTAGGCGGGCTGGGCGAGCGCGAAGCCGGCGACCATGACGATAAGCAGAATGAAGACGGCGCTGGCGCGGATGGCGGCGCTGACGCGTTCGCCCATCGGGTTTTGGCTTTCGGTGTTGAGGGTGGTCATCCGGTCAGGCCTCGATTGCTTCAGCCGCCGGCTCCCCTTGCGGAGCCGGCGTCAAACTGTGGTGGTCGATGATGAGAATCCGGTCGGCGACTTCCAGCGCCTCTTCCGGATCCGAAGTGGCGATCAGGGTGGCGCGGTCGGTGTTGGCGCGGATCGCGGTGATGATGTCATGGCGGGCGCCGACGTCGACGCCCTGGAACGGTTCGTCGAGCAAAAGCACGCGGCTCGGCTCGGCGTTCCAGCGGCCAAGGATCACCTTCTGCTGGTTGCCGCCGGAAAGCGACGCTATCGGCGCCTCAGGCCCGCTGGCCTTGATGCCTAGGGTATCGATGGCGCGCTGCGCCTCGTGCTTTTCGCGCGCGCCTAGCAGGAAGCCCAACGGATACCACCTCGCCACATGAGGCAGGCTGATCGTCGGGGCCAGCGTGCTTCCGGGCCAATCCGAAGGCATCAGCGACGAGCGGTGCCGGTCTTCGCCGGCCATGAAAACACCGGCTTTGATCGCGTCGGCGGGTGTCGCCGGACGGTAGGCCCTGCCGTCGAGCCGCATCGTTCCCGCCGCAGGCGTGCGCGTGCCGAAGATCGCCTGCAGCAACCGGCTCTTGCCCGCACCCAGCACGCCGGTGACGGCCACCACTTCACCCGCGTGAAGCGCAAGGTCGAACGGGGTGCTGCCGGCAACGAGCTGAATACCGGCCATCTCCAGCACCGGCGCGCGATGGAAGGAGCGCGCATCCGGGCGGGCCGCGCGCAAGGGGCGCCCGATCATCGTCTCGACGGCGCGATCGAAGTCGATCGGCCGGCCGAATTCTCCAACGACGGTGCCGCCGCGCATGACGACGGCGCGGTCGGCGAGTGCATTGAGATCGGCGATGCGGTGCGAAATGAACAGGATCGCCAGACCCTCGTCACGAAGGCGCCGGAGGATCGCGTAAAGCCGCTCGGACTCTCGTCCCGAAATGCTCGCCGTCGGCTCGTCCAGGATCAGCAACGACGCCCGGCGCGACAGGGCGCGCGCAGTGGCCACGAGTTGCCTGTCTGCCGCGGTCAGGTCTGCAAAGTCTCGGTCCAGCGGCAGCTCGAAGCCGGCATTCCGAAGCATCTCTGCCGCCTTGCGGCGGACACTAGAGCGGCTGAGGAAGAAAGGTGTCGAGCCATCCGCGTAAGCATGCAGCAGTAACGCATCGGCGACCGTCAGTCCCGGCGCGCCGACGCGCTCGGTCGACTGGTGAACGGTCGCGACGCCGGCTTCCGTCGCCTCGGCGGGGGAGCGGGGAGCATAGGGCCGCCCGGCCAGCGTCATCGTTCCCTGATCCGCTGCCAGCGTTCCGGCGAGCACATTGACCAGGGTTGATTTGCCGGCGCCGTTCGCTCCCATGAGCGCGACGATCTCGCCCGAGCGGATTACCAGGGAGGCTCCGGCAAGCGCCTTCGTCGGCCCGAAAGCGTGGGCAAGTCCGTCGATGCGGAGGAGGGGCATTGCTAAAACCAATTCGTCGTTGCGCTGCAATAACGCAGAAAAGTATGCATTTTCAGTAGAGAAGAACAGCGCAACAAACGAAAGTTGGTCCCAAACATGCGCTAATATGTCGCAAAAATATCCCAGGTTTACGCAATAATCGGAATTTTTCTCCTGGCACTGTTGAGAGCCGTTTCGCGCGGGGCCTACCGCAGCACAACTTCTGCTGCCAGACCGGCTGCTGTGAGCAAGGCGTTCCGCTCACGGCAGCGGGATTGGAATGTGTTTATTGTACATAAAAATTGTAGATTATACCATGCGGTCGACGGCTGATAGTCAGCTGCACAGGTTGAGATTCAACAGGAGGTCGACAATGCGGTGCAATTTGAAGCGCGCGGCGATAACGCTCATGACTTTGGGGTTTGCGGGCGGCGCGTCAGCCGCAGGGCTGGAGGGCGCGCCGGCGCCTTTCGACAAGGGCGGGGTAAAGGTGGCGCTCATCTCCTACATTTCTTCCGGCGATTTCTTCCAGGCCTATCAGGCCGGTGCCGAGGCGCAGGCCAAGGCGCTAGGCATTGATCTCAGGGTCTTTCCCGGCAAGCAGAATGCCGCGGAGCAACGCGAGCAGGTCCAGCAGGCGATCAATCTCGGCGTTCACGGCATCGTCGTCGACCACGGTCTGCCGGAGTCGCTCGGCGATGTCGTGCAGCAGGCTGTCGACGCTGGCGTGAAGGTGGTGGCCTTCGACGTCAATCTGAACAATCCGGCCGTGCCGCAGGTCGAGCAGAGCGACCATGAACTGGCGCGCCTGGCACTGGAGCAGGCGGTCAAGGACAATGGCACAAGCTTCAATGCCGGTTACGTCTATGTCGCCGGTTTCGCGCCGCTCGACCGCCGCAATGAGGTATGGGACAAGTTTAGGGCGGACAATCCGGGCGTGGTCGAAAAGGCGCGCTTCGGCAATGTCAGCGACACCACGGCAACGAGTACGGGGGATCAGGCAAAAGCCGCCTTTGCGGCCAACCCGGACATATCAGTCGTCTTCGCGCCCTATGACGAGTTCGCCCGCGGCGTGAAGCTTGCCGCCGCCGATCTGGGTATAACCGACAGGCTGAAGATCTATTCCGCCGATGTTTCGACCGCCGATATCCAGGAGATCGTCGAAGAGGGCAGCCCTTGGGTAGCGACCGTCGCGACCAATCCGGCCGTCGTCGGCGCCGTCTCGGTCCGTGCGGTTGCGCTCAAGATCGCCGGTCAGCACGTGCCGGAACGGATCCTGGTCAAGCCGGCGCTGTTGACACAAGAGGCGCTGCGCCAGGCGGGCGTGAAGACGATCGAGGAGCTGGCGGCAAAGGTTCCGGCTTTCAGCGCAAGCGATGCCGTGACTGCCGATTGGATCCCCGCCAAGCTTTTCTAGCGTTCTGCGATGACGTGGCGTCGGCAGAGATGAGCAAATCATTGCTGCTCCGCCTTGAATTCGACAATAAAATTCACAAAATCTATGCAGAAACTTACGTAATTTCTTGAGAATGGCCCGGTTTGGGTGTATGGCATCCTAAGCGAAACAGTGCGGCCGTCACAACCCGTTGCCTCCGGTGATACCAACGTCGGTGCGGAACGGATTTGTGGCGGCCTTCCTTGTTCAGGAGAGCGAAGTGCAATGTTGACCAAGAAGGGTAAATATGGGCTGAAGGCCCTTGTCGACCTGGCTCAACTGGAGCCTGGCGAAACCGCCTTCATTACTGAAATCGCCACCCGCAACAATATTCCGAAAAAATTCCTCGACGCGATCCTGCTCGAGCTTCGCAATGCCGGGATCCTGCGGTCGAAAAAGGGCCCTGGCGGTGGCTATTCGCTTTCCAGACCGGCGTCCGATATTCGCATCGGCCAGGTCATCCGCACGCTTGACGGACCCTTGGCCCCGATCCGCTGCGCCAGCCGGACGGCGTTCGAAGCCTGTGACGACTGTTCCGACCCGGTCAACTGTCACGTGCGTAAATCGATGAGTGACGTGCGCGATGCCGTGGCCTCGATCCTCGACAATATGACGCTCGAACAGTTTGCAGCCAACGACAACGCCACCGAGATCGTGGCGCTGAGAGACGTGGAAGCCGGCTGACCTTCTGGAGGTCGACGGCCGTCTTCGCGTCAGGGGCGGGTAGGACTTTCCCGCTTGCGGCTCCGAGTTGAAATTCGTTTGCTGTTATTGTCTATAGAATAAATGCACTATTTCGCCTCAACCAATGGAGAGAGGCGAATGAGCAACGTGCATTTCCTCCGGGAGCCCGAACCGGCCAATACCGAACAGCAAGAAAAGCGCCAGCATCTGTATGCGCAGGCGACCGAACTGTCGGGTGAGCTTGCCCGAGGCGGTGCCGAGCTCGATCGCCTCGGCTTGCCGCCACGCGACGAAATCGAAGCGCTGCGTCGGGCGGGACTGCTGTCGGCACTGCACGCGCCTGAAGTCGGTGGCTCGGGCTTAAGCTGGGTGGACGGGTTGCGTCTCGTGCGGATCATATCGCGCGGGGAAAGCTCGATCGGCCAATTGCTCGGCTACCACTATGTCAACAGCCAGTATGCCTACTGGGCGGCGGCGGATCCGAACCAGGCTTGGGTGCTCGGCGCCGAAACGGTCGAGCGGCAGCTCTATTGGGGTGCGGCAGTCAACCCGCGCGACCCCGGGCTGGTGCTGGAGCGGCGTGGCGGCCACTATGTGCTCAACGGTCGCAAGACCTTTTCGACCGGCGCGCATGTCTCCGATCGCATCAACGTCAACGCGACGCTCAATGGCAGGATCGCCAATTTCGTCGTGCCGACGGATCGGCCGGGTTATGTCGCCCATGACGATTGGGATAATATCGGCCAGCGCCTGTCCGACAGCGGCAGCGTCGAGTTTCGCGACTTTCCCGTCTACGAGCGTGATTTTATCCTGCCCCTTGCCGACCCGTCCGATCCGCCCCCGGTGCAGGCGACGTTCAACACGCCGCTGATCCAGCTTGTCTTCGTCAATTTCTATCTCGGCACGGCTGAAGGCGCGCTGGCTGCTGCGCTCGACTACATCAGAACTACCACGCGACCCTGGATCACGTCGGGCGTCACGCGAGCCAGCGAGGACCCCTACATTCTCGAACGTGTCGGCGAATTGCAGGCCGCCTTGAAGGCGTCTGTGGCTTTGGCCGACGTGGCGGCGGGCGTTGTCGAAGCGGCGCTGTCGAAGGGGCGGTCGGTCACGGAGCGCGAGCGCGGGGAAGCCGCGATCGAAGCCTATGCCGCCAAGGTCAATGCTACCCATGTGGCGCTCGATGTGACGGCCAAGGTTTTCGAACTGATGGGCGCGCGCGCCACGGCCGCGCATTATGGGTTCGATCGCTATTGGCGCAATGTCCGCACCCACACTCTGCATGACCCCGTGTTCTACAAGGCACGCGAGGTTGGCGACTTTGCGCTGAATGGCCGGATCCCGCCTGTGAGCCTTTACAGCTGATTGGGAGGGGTAGGGCCTGGTGGAAGAACCACCGAGCCTCAATACACGATGGAGAACGCCCGGCTTTTTCTGGGCGGCCAGCCTGCTGACAGGGTCCGGTCGGCTGACCGTGGCCGGCCGGCGGTCGTATTGATCGGCGTCTGTTCTATTCTCTCCGTCATGCTCGGGCTTGACCCGAGCATCCATCCGCCTCGGGCCTTTGGGTCCAGATCGCCTTTCTCGCCACGGACGCACCGCGCGTGGATCCTCGGGTCAAGCCCGAGGATGACGGCACGAGAGGCTGGGCGTCATGTCCGCTTGGTCATCCGCGGGCCCGACCGAGTCCTCGGGCTTGACCCGAGGATCCAGTCGCCGCCAACCTCCGGGTGGTTTTCCGTCGGGGGTTGTTCCTATGCGGAAGCCGCGATCGCGTGGCCATTCCCGGCGAGTTCCCGATAGCTCGCACCGGGATGGGGTGCCACGAGCCTCGGGCCGCCGCCGAACAGCTTTTCGCGCAGCGTGCCTTCGCGATAGGCGGTCTTGTAGACGCCGCGCTTCTGCAGTTCCGGCACCAGCAGGTCGACCGCATCCTCGAATGTCTCGGGCGTGACGGCATAGGCCAGGTTGAAGCCGTCGACATCGGTGTCTTCGACCCACTCCTGCAGGAGGTCGGCGACCGTTTGCGGGGAGCCGACGAAGACGGGACCGAAGCCGCCGATGCCGACCCAATTGGCCATTTCGCGCACGGTCCAGACCTTGTCCGGGTCGATGGTCGTAAAGGTTTCGACCGCCGACTGGACCGCATTGGTGTAGCGATGGCGGAGCGGCTCGTCCGGTGCGAACTGGCCGAAATCGATGCCGGTCCATCCAGAGATCAGCGCCAGCGCGCCCTCATAGGAGACATGTTTGCGATAGTCCTCGAACTTCTTTTTCGCGTCCGCGTCGGTTTCGCCGAGGATCACGGTTTGCAGATTGAAGGTGAGGAGGTCGCGCGGATCGCGCCCTGCGCGCTCGGCCGCTTCGCGGACATTGGCCACGTATCGCTTCAGGACCGTTTTCGAGGGGGCCGCGACGAAGACGCACTCCGCGTGGGCGCCGGCAAAATCCTTGCCGCGGCTCGAAGCTCCGGCCTGGTAGAGAACGGGCGTGCGCTGCGGTGACGGCTCGCTCAGGTGGATGCCCGGGACGGTGAAATGCCGTCCGTGGTGGTCGATCGGATGCACCTTGCCGGGATGGGTGAAGAGGCCGCTAGCCCGGTCGCGCACGACCGCTCCGTCTTCCCAGCTGCCTTCCCAGAGCTTGTAACAGACCTCGAGATATTCTTCCGCGATATCGTAGCGATCGTCGTGCCGTGTCTGCTGTGCCTGGCCGATATTGAGCGCACCGCTGTTGAGATAGGAGGTGACGATATTCCAGCCGACGCGGCCCTTGGTCAGGTGGTCGAGCGTCGAGATCCGTCGCGCAAAGGTGTAGGGGTGTTCGAACGACAGCGAGGCCGTGAGCCCGAAGCCGAGATGTTCCGTCGCATGCGCCATGGTCGGCACCAGCTGCAGCGGATCGTTGACCGGAACCTGCGCGGAATGCCGGAGTGCCGCTTCCACATTGCCGTTCAGCACGTCGTAGACGCCGAGCACATCGGCAATGAACAGGCCGTCGAACTTGCCGCGTTCGAGCGTCGTTGCCAGATGCACCCAGTAGTCGAGATCCTTGTAACGCCAGGACTGGTCGCGCGGATGCGTCCAAAGGCCTGGAGATTGATGGCCGACACAGTTCATGTCGAAGGCATTCAGCCGGATTTCGCGGCTCATATCCGTCTCCTCATGGAAATCTGCATGCACGCCCCCGGAGATCGGTGCCGATCTCCGGGGGAAGGGCGGCATCAGGGTAAGGCGTCAGAGAGCGCCGTTCTTCGGCGGCGCGACACCATTCAGGTGATAGTTGCCGACGACGTGGTATTTCCAGCGCACCGGGTCATGCAGCGTGTGCGTGCGGGCATTGCGCCAGTGCCGGTCGAGATTGAGGCCTATGCGGGTGGCCGATGTGCCGGCGAGTTCGAACAGGGTGTTGGTGGCTTCGAGCGCGATTTCGGTCGTTAGCACTTTGGCGGCGGCGACGGCGAGCGTCGCCTCGACCACGCTCTCCTCGGTGCCGTTGATCTGGGCGATGTCGACCTTCTTGCCAGCGCGCTCGACAATGGCGGTCGCGGCCTCAAGCCGGATTGCAAGCTGTCCGACGCGCGCGATGGTCAGCGGGTCGTCCGCTGCCCGCTCGACGCCGCTATCCATCCAGGGGCGCGCCCGGTTGCGCACGAAATCGAGCGTGTCAGTGAAGGCGGCGCGCGCGATGCCGAGATCGATGCCGGCATGAATGATCTGACCGACCGCGCCGATCGTCGTCGGGCGTTCGAAACCGCGGTGATGGCGCACGACCGCGTCGGCCGTCACGTACACGTTCTGCAGTACCGTCGTTCCACTGCCAGTGGTGCGCTGTCCGAACCCGTCCCAATCGTCGATGATCTGCAGGCCGTCGGCGCTGCGCGGCACGAAGGACATGGTGAGTTTTTCGTCCTGATCGAGCGCGAACACGACGATCCATTCGGCAAAGAGCACGCCGGTCGAATAGAACTTGCGGCCGTTGAGGCGGTATCCGAGACCGTCCGGCGTCAGGCGCGTCGCATAGTCGCCGACGGTTTTCGTGTCTTTCTCGGAAAGCGCGTTGCCGAAGCGGTCGCCGGCCAAAGCCCGTCCGAAGAAGAATTTCTTCTGTTCTTCCGTGCCGTCCGTGCGCAGCGCCTCGAGGATATAGAAATGGTTCTGTGGGATCTGGCCGATCGAGCTATCGGCTTCAGACAGGATGGCGGTGATTTCCGCCAGTACGGCGTTGGAAACGTCGATGCCGTCATAGTCGGAAGGCACGGTGATCGCCAGCAGCCCTGATTGGGCAAGGGTGTCGAGCTCGTCGAAGGGCAGGATCCGGTCGGTATCCCGTTCGTTCGATCGTTTGGCGAATTCGCCCGCGAGGTCCCGGGCGATCTCCAGCGCCTCTTCCTCACTTGCGATCCGGTGTGCCGAGAGCTTTGTCTTTTCGGAAAGCTGCGAGATCGTCCCCATGTGATTGCTCCATGTCGATAGTGGCGCATATCTGTGAATTATCTGGCGTCTTCAGGTAAGATCGTATATTCTATGGAATATATGGATATTAGTTTTTCGTTCCTCAGGCTTTAGCGAACATTCGCCATTTCGAGGCTGATACTGCCGAATGGGGCACGAAATAGCTGCCGATCGGGCATGATCGCCGTTGCACCCAGAACGGCCGTCTTGCGAAAACTTCAAAAAAAGTCGCCGGTCGCTTGGAACCATTGCCACGTTTTTGCATTTCGCCATGGCCTGCAGTCCACCGATTGTGTGGTCGTCAAGGTACCGGCCACACGGCACGATGACAAATACATGCTGACAGTATTGGCCATTCGCGTTTCCCGGCCTTAACCACTGAAGGAGACACAAATGACGAATTTGCTGCCCGCTCTTCATGAAGGGCATGCCTCCATCATCCTGCAGAATCTCTTTCGAGATGCCCTCGAGGCCTATGATGATTGGGGCGAGGGGATGCCTGAACCCGTGGTTTCGTTCGAAGGCAAGCTGCTGCCAGTCAGGGTCGTCTTCGACTGGATGAAACCTTGCACCGACATCATGCCCGCAAACATGATCGGCATCGTCACCGATCGGTTGAGCAAACCCTGGAGTGGCGACGGTCCGCTCGATGAGATGACGTTCTCGACGGCGGCGCGTGTGATGTCCGTTCTGACCAAGCGCCAGTTGCGTCGTTATGGCAGCGGCTCGATCGAGGTCTTTGCCGAGCGCTTCAACCAATCGCTGCGCGTCGACACCTGATCGACGACAAGGCGGCCTGAACAAGCCGGAGAGCGCACGCGTGCTCTTCGGCGAATGCCCCCAATATTTCCGGGCCATCCGCACCCTGGCGCGTCACCGCGGCGTCAGACGAGCGCCGCCGTCGAATCCGGCTTCCTTGATTCGTCGCCTTTTCGTAAGCACGAAGGAGAAGACGGTAATGGGATGGATGCGGGGTCGGCATGAATTTTCGACAATTGGAAGTGTTGCGGACCCTGCTTGCCACCGGCTCGACGATCGCGGCGGCAAAAACCATGGGGCTCAGCCAGTCCGGTGTCAGCCGGCTCCTGCAACAACTGGAGGAGGACCTGTCGCTGACGCTGTTTGCACGCGACAAGGGCCGGCTGATCCCGACGCCGGAGGCGCTAAAACTGTCCGAGGATGCCGAACACATTTTGCTCGGGATCGATCGCTTTACCAATCTTGCCCAGGACCTTCGCAGTGGCGCCGTCGGCCCGGAAGTCGTGCGCATCGGCCTGCCGAACAGTATGTCCGAAAACTTCGCGCCTGCGATGCTGGCCGACTATGCCAAGGATTTCCCCGGCGTGCGTGTCGAAACCTTCTTCGATACGACGGTTGCGATTGCCCGCCTTGTGGAGCAGCGCGTCATCGATTTCGGCTTCCTGCGCTACGAGGGTCAATTGAGCGCCAGCCTCGAAATGCAGCCGGTGGCAGCCGGCGTCAGCGTCTGCGTCATGGCGAGGAACCATCCGTTGACGGCGCTCGACCACGTCACCCCAAGGGAACTCCGAGGCATACCGCTGATCCTGATCGGTCGCCGCCGGCCGACCCGGGTCATGCTCGACGAGATCTTTCGAAAGGCAGGCGTGCCGCAGAAGGTCAAGATCGAAACGCACAGCAACAGCTCGGCCTGCGCCTATGCCGCCCATGATCTCGGCGTGGCGATCATCAGCAGCTTCTTCGCCAACCTTCATCGGCATCTGCCGATCGAGATCAGAAGCTTTTCGCCCCACCTGACCCAGGACTTCGGTGTCGCAACCGCCGCCGGCGTGCCGCTGTCGATTGCGGCGCAGGCGATGATCGATTGCCTTAAAAGGCAAGTCGCCGCTTCACAGCAGCCATGAGCGCCTTGTTCGTCATCGGCGCAGATCCGCTGCAATTGGCAAAATGTCGAGCGCGACACTACATTGCCTGTCCACGCATTGAGAGAGTGAAGAGATCATGTTCCAGCCAGCGGCCATCGACACAGGCGACAAGACCGAATTCTACAGGCAATTGGCGCAGCAACTCGAATCCCTGCTGCAGGGTGAGCCGAACATGATCGCCAATGCGGCCAACACCTCGGCACTGATGTTCCAGACGATGCCCGACCTCAATTGGGCCGGCTTCTATTTTCTCGATTCCGATGACGAACTTGTGCTCGGGCCATTTCAGGGCAAGCCTGCCTGCGTCCGCATTCCTGTCGGCCGCGGCGTCTGCGGCACGGCCGTCAAAGAAGGGCAATCGATCCTCGTGGAAGACGTTCACGCCTTCCCGGGCCATATCGCCTGCGATGCGGCGTCCCGCTCCGAGCTCGTGGTTCCTGTCCGACGCCATGGCCGGGTGATCGGTGTCATCGACCTCGACAGCCCGGAACCAGCGCGCTTCGACCAGGACGACCAGGCCGGCATCGAAAAACTGGCGGCGATCTTCGCTGCGGCGATTGGCTGAGGGCCACCGACCGTGGATGTTCTGACAGGGAACGATCGGCCCTCGATTTTAGCCGCGCGATGACGGAGATCCGGCACGCCTTTCCACCCGTCGTCGAGACCGAAACGCATGCGCGCGTGGCCCGCAAGATCGACATCGTCGTCATCGGTGCCGGGCAGGCGGGTCTGTCTTCGGGCTACCACCTGAGCCGGCTCGGGCTGTCGCCTCAGATGCAATACGTCGTTATCGACCGGTCGCCGGAGCCGGGAGGCGCCTGGCAGTTCCGCTGGCCGTCGCTGACGCTGAGCACCGTCAATGGAATTCACGATCTTCCCGGCATGAAATTCGCCGACGCCGTCGACACGAGCAATGGGGAAGTCCATGCGGCGGTTGCGGTGCCGCAATATTACAGCGCCTACGAGAAGGCATTCGACCTTCCCGTTCGCCGACCGGTTGCCGTCAAGGTCGTGTGCGAGAGGGGTGAACGTTTCCGGGTCGAGACCGACGCCGGCGTCTATGCCGCGCGTGGCATCATCAACGCGACCGGCACCTGGGAGTCTCCCTACATTCCGCCCTATCCGGGATCGGATCTCTTTAGGGGGCGCCAGCTGCACACAAAGGATTATCAGACCGCCGAGCAGTTTGCCGGACAGCATGTGCTGGTGGTCGGTGGCGGCATTTCGGCAATCCAGCTGCTGGACGAAATATCCCAGGTGACATCGACCACATGGGTAACGCGGGAGGAGCCGGCGTTCCGTGACGAGCCGTTTACTTCAGAGGTCGGGCGTGCGGCCGTCGCGATGGTCGAAGACCGTGTCCGCCGCGGCCTGCCGCCGGGCTCGGTCGTCTCCGTAACCGGCATTCCGGTGACGCCGGCGATCCTCGCTGCCCGTGCGCGCGGTGCGCTCGATCGCCAGCCGATGTTTGCCGAGATCACCGAGCGCGGCGTGCGCTGGCAGGACGGGCGCGAGCAGGCCGTCGACGTCATTCTCTGGAGCACCGGCTTTCGAAGTGCGCTCGATCATCTGGCACCGCTGCAGCTGCGCAATGCCGACGGCGGCATCCTGATGGCCGGTCGGCTTGCGACACAGGTGGCAAAGGACCCGAGAATTCATCTCGTCGGTTACGGCCCCTCGGCGTCCACCATCGGTGCGAACCGGGCGGGAGGGGCTGCCGCTCGCGAGCTCGCCGATTGCCTCCATCTGCTTTAATCGCCCGCTGCTACGATCCCTTCGGAGTTGACGGTCGAGGTGCGCATAGCGTGTGGCAGACATAGGCATCGGCTCTTCGCAGCGCCGACCTTTGGGCATACGTCCAATGGATGCGATCTGCGGTATCAGCCTAAAAATTCCGCTTGAGCCGAACCTTGCGTCATACCTTAAGCACGATTCCCGAAGGCGCTTTGAATAGCCAGGCGTCGAGCGAAGGCGACCAAGCTTGCGGGAATTTGCTCCGGCGAGTGCGCCGATGCTGATGGCGTTTCGCTTCACCGGGCAGTGACACCACAGATTTCGTCTGGGCGGACTCGAGGGTGACGCGGAAGGATACGGTCGCGGATGATGTTGCAGGCAACGCAGAAGAAGCGCCAACCGGCTGGCACAACAGTTCGAATTGTGGTTGTCGGCATCGTCTTCGCCTTGTTCCTGGTCGGTATTGCGTCTGCCGTCAGCGCCACCGGCACGCGCGGCGGGCACCTGTTTCCCGATCTCAAGATGGGCTTCAACATTCGCTGGTGACCCAAGGTCCAGTGTGGACAGCCTTTGTGCTGCGGCATCGCGGCGCAATCCTCCTTGATAGCTGGCGCCCACCTTCACTCGCAGTCCGGAGCTTTTGATCCTGACCCGTCGCGTTTTGGCGTAACCGGCCCCTACCGTCATGCGACGCCATGCTTGATCGGTTCCGTCGGCTGACCGCATGTCATGCCTTCGTCATAGAGCTATGACGATTCCTCATAATATTGCGCGGTTTTTTCCATTCGATCATAGTCGTGTCAAGAAAAGCCGGCAGGAGGGCCGAATCGCGATGTCGCGCCGGGCCGTTCTCAGTACGGGGAACCCATGATCAAGTTCATACTCAATCGCCTCGTGATGGCGATACCGACGATCGTCATCGTCTCGGTTGCCGTCTTCACGCTCATCCGTCTCATCCCCGGCGATCCGGCTGCGCTGATGCTCGGCGATATGGCCGAGCCGCAGCAGATCGCCGAAATGCGAAGCGTGCTCGGCCTCGATCGCAGCATCCCCGAGCAGTTCGTCATCTGGGCCGGCAACATCCTGTCCGGCGATTTCGGCCGCTCGATCGTCACCGACGAGCCGGTTCTTCACCTGGTGCTGAGCCGCTTCATGGTGAGCGCCGAGATCGTCGTCATCGCCGTGTTCCTCGCGAGCCTGATCGCCGTTCCCGCCGGCGTCATCGCCGCCTGGCGGCAGAACAGCCTGACGGATCTGTCGCTGGTCGGCACGGCCACCGTGCTTCTGTCGATCCCGACCTTCTGGCTGGGTCTGCTGCTGCTGCTTGCCTTTGGCTTGAAGCTGGGCTGGCTGCCGGTGTTGGGCTACGTGCCGATCTCGGAAAACTGGAAGGCGGGCCTTCTCTACCTCGTTCTGCCCGTCATGACGTTGGTCATCCACGAAATGGGCGTGATCATCCGCATGGCGCGCGCCTCGACGCTCGAGGTTCTCCGGCTCGATTACATCACCCATGCGCGGGCCAAGGGGCTGTCGGAGAGCGCCGTCCTCTGGAAACATGCTTTCAAGAACGCGTTCGGTCCGACCTGGACGATGATCGGCCTGATCCTCGGCAATCTGCTCGGTGGCATCGCAGTCATTGAGACGGTCTTTACCATCCCTGGCCTCGGCCGCCTGATGGTCGACAGCATCTTCCAGCGGGACTATCCGGTGATCCAGGGCTGCCTGCTGCTCGTCGCTTTCTCCTATGTCGTCGTCAACTTCGTGGTCGACCTTCTCTATCCTCTCTTCGATCCGCGGGTGGTGGCAGAATGAGAAAGCTCACTTTCAACGGCGTCATCGGTGGCGGTCTCATCGCGGCGCTCGTCCTCACCGCGCTGATCGGCGTGTTCTGGACGCCCTACGATCCGATGGCGCTTGGCTTCACCTCGCGTCTTGCAGCGCCCGGCGCGCAGCATTGGCTCGGCACCGATGAGTTCGGACGCGACGTTGCCAGCCGCCTGATGATCGGCGCCCGCGCCAGCGTCTGGATCGGCTGCCTGACGGTCGCTTTCGCGGTCGTCTGCGGCACGCTGATCGGCCTCATCAGCGGCTATGCCCGCGGCTGGGTCGATGGCGTCATCATGGCGGTCAACAACGCGCTGCTCGCCTTCCCTGGTATCCTTCTGGCGCTCGGACTGCTCGCAGTCTTCGGGGCCAACCAATATGGCATCATCTTCGCGCTTGGCATTGCCTACACGCCATCGATGGCGCGTGTCGTGCGCGGCGCCGTGCTGTCGCTGCGCGAACGCGAATTCATCGAGGCGTCGCGCGTCATGGGGAATGGCGAAATTTACACCATGCTGCGCCACATCCTGCCGAACTGCCTGGCACCCATTACGGTGCTTGCGACTTCAATGTTCGGCTGGGCGATCCTGTCGGAAAGCGCGCTGTCGTTTCTCGGCCTCGGCGTGCCGCCACCGGCGCCGACCTGGGGCAACATGCTGGCCGCCGGTCGCCCGTTCATCGAGCAGGCCGTCTGGCTCGGTTTCTTCCCCGGCCTTTGCATCGCGCTGACGCTGCTCGGCATCAACCTTCTCGGCGACGCGCTCCGCGACAAGCTCGACCCCCGCATGCGAGGCCTGAAATGACCGGCAGTTCCCTACTCAGCGTTCGCGACCTGTCGCTGGCCGTCGCCCATAGCGGCAACCAGGTGGTGAGGAACGTCAGCTTCGACGTCGGCCCCGGCGAAATCGTCGGCATCGTCGGCGAATCCGGCTCCGGCAAGACGCTCGCGACGCGTGCGATTATCGGCCTGATCCCCCCGGCGGTACGCCATGTCGGCGGCACGATCAGCTATCGCGGGCGGGATGTACTGGCGATGAGGGATCACGATATCCGGCAGTTGCGCGGCGGCGAGATCGGCGTCGTGTTCCAGGAGCCGATGACCTCGCTCAACCCGTCGATGACCATCGGCAGGCAGCTCGAAGAAGGGCTGATCCTGCATACGAAGAAGAACGCCGACGAGCGTCGGGCCGCCATCCTCGACATGCTGAAGCGAGTCGGCCTGCGCGAGCCGGAGCGGGCGCTAGCCGCCTATCCGCACGAGTTTTCCGGCGGCATGCGCCAGCGCATCATGCTCGCCTCCGTCATGTTGCTGAAACCGGCCCTGCTGATTGCCGACGAGCCGACGACGGCGCTCGACGCCGTCGTGCAGCGCGACGTCATGGAACTGATGGTCGAACTCACCAAGGCCGAGGGCACGGCCGTTCTCCTGATCAGCCACGATCTGCCGATGGTCGCGCGCTATACCAATCGCTTCGTCGTCATGGAAAAGGGCATGATTGTCGAGCAGGGCACGACCGAGGACATTCTAAGCGCGCCGGAGCATCCCTACACCCGCAAGCTCCTGTCCTCGCTGCCGTTTCGCGCGGCACCGCGCAGGCTCGACATGTCGCGGACACCCATGGTGTCGGCGCGCAACATCGTGGTGGAATATCCCGGTCGCAAGGGGCTCTTCCGCAAGCAGGCGCCGAAGCGCGCGCTTCACGGCGTCAGCGTCGACATCCATGTCGGCGAGGTCGTAGCCCTCGTCGGCGGCTCCGGTTCGGGCAAGACGACGCTTGGCCGCACGATCGCCGGCCTTGTCGAGCAGAGCGAAGGCGAGATCCTCTTCCGGGGGCGCGAGCGCAGTGCCGACTGGCGTGACTACCGGCTGAATTGCCAGATGGTTTTCCAGGACCCCTATTCCTCGCTCGATCCGCGCATGACGATACAGGCGCTGGTCGAAGAGGCGCTGCGGCTGGTGCCCGATCTGGATGGTGCAGCCAAGCGCAAGCGGGCGCTCGAAACGCTTGACGAAGTCGGTCTTGGCGGCGATTTCGCCGGCCGTTATCCGCATGAGCTTTCCGGTGGCCAGCGTCAGCGCGTCGCCATTGCCCGAGCAATCGCCCGACGGCCGAAGTTCCTGATCGCCGACGAACCGGTCTCTGCGCTCGACGTCACGGTGCGGGCGCAGGTGCTCGAACTCTTCTCCGACCTGCAGAAGCGCTACGGGTTTTCCTGCCTGTTCATCAGCCATGACCTCGGCGTCGTCGAGCAGGTCGCCGACCGGGTGATCGTCATGCAGGACGGCCGCATCGTCGAACAGGGCGACCGCGACCGGATCTTCGACCAGCCGCAGGAAGCCTATACCCGCAAGCTGCTCTCGGCGATCCCGGCGCTCGATCTCAATCAGAGGGGTGGCGTCACCCTCAAATGGCGGCTGGAGGCCTGACATGACTGTAGCAATGAAAGCCGCGACAATGGCCGAACGGCTTCATGCGATTGCCGACGCCCAGCCGTTCATCACCCGTTTCCTCGTCCGCAATCTTGAGACTGGCGAGACGATAGGGCGGGGCGAGAACGAAGAGACGCCTTCGGCCAGCACCCGCAAGACCTCGATCATGATGGCGGCACTGAAGGCGGCGCACGAAGGCCGGCTCGATCTCGACGCAGGCATCACCTACGAGGAGAGGCTGAAGCACGAGGTCGCGAGCGGCATGTTCCGCTACATGACGCCGGGCCTCGTCATCCCGCTGCGCGACGCCATCGTCGGCATGATGGTGCTCAGCGACAATGTCTGCACCAAGATGGTGCTGGAGCGGCTGACGCTCGAAGAGGTCGACAGCTACTGCAAGGCGATCGGCATGGCCGGCACCCACCATCGCTTTCTGATCCCGCCGCTCGGCCTGAAGCCGGACCATTCGCTCGGCGAGGTGACGACGACGACGGCGAGCGACCAGATGTTGCTGCTCGAACTGATCCTCGCCGCGCAGGACGATGAGGCTGCTGCGGCACGTCTCGGCACTTCCGTCGAGCTTTGCCGCTTCGCGCTGCGGACGTTGAAGAACCAGGTGCTGCGCTACGGCATCCGCTCGCGGCTGCCTTTCGAGACGGTCGTCGCCAGCAAGTCCGGGCGCGGCAAACGCGGGCGCATGGACGCCGGGCTCGTCTATCGCAACAGTCGGCCGCTCTACGGTATCGCCATCTTTACCGACGCCGTGCCGCAGCTGATGCCCGATGGCACGCCCGGCTACGCCATCGCGCTCGAAACCATCGGTCGGCTGTCGCAGGCCTGCTGGGACGCGTTCTGACCGAAATCAACCGCAACAAACCAACAAGAAACAACTGGAGAAGAGTGGAACCATGAAAAACATATTCCTTGCCGGCACCATCCTGATGAGTGGCGTCGGCTTTGCCGAGGCGCGTGACCTGGTGGTTGCGCAGAGCTCTGACATCCGCAGCAACGTGCCGGGCGTCAACCGCGACGGCAACACCGATTCCGTGATCTTTCACATTGTCGAAGGCCTCGTCGGCTACGCCGAGAACGGCGAGGTGAAGCCGCTCGTCGCCAAGACCTTCGAGGTGTCTCCTGATGGATTGACCTATACGTTCAAGCTGCGCGAAGACGTGAAGTTCCACAATGGCAATGCGGTCACGGCCGACGATGTCGTGTGGAACTGGAACCGCTACATGGGCGCCGACACCAAGTGGACCTGCGCCGGCGATTTCGACGGCAGCAAGACCATCAAGGTATCCGCCGTCACGGCTGTCGATCCGAGCACGGTGACGATGACGATCGAAAAGCCGTCGGCCGTCTTTCTCGGCCTGATGGCGCGTCCGGAATGCGGATATACCGGCATCATCGCCAAGGATTCGGTCGGCGCCGACGGCGCCTTCGTTGCTCCTGTTGGTACCGGGCCGTTCAAATGGGCCGAATGGAAGAAGGGCGAATATGTCCGTCTCTTAAAGAACGAGGCCTATGTCTCGCCTGCCAATGACGGCAAGCCGGACGGCATGGTCGGCTCGAAGCGGCCGCTGGTCGACGGCATCAAGTTCATGGTCATCCCCGATGCATCGACGGTAAAAACCGGCCTGCTGTCGGGCGCCCTCGATACGGCCGAAGTTTCTGCCGACCTGATTTCGGAGTTCAAGGACAGCGAGACGATGCAGTTGATCGTCAAGCGCAACAACGGCAAGAACCTGCTTTACTTCCAGACCCGCGACAAGGTGTTGAGCAACGTCGGGGTACGCCGCGCCATGGCCGAAGCGCTCGACCTCGACCAGCTGGTTGCCGCCGTCTCCAACGGCACTGGCGAGGCCAATGCCTCGATGGTTTCGGCGGACTCGATCTTCTACTCGGATGCGCAGAAGACGAAGACCCCGATGGACCTGGAAAAGGCCAAGAAGGATCTGGCAGACGCCGGCTACAAGGGCGAGGCGATTACCATCATCGCCAACAAGCGCGGCAACGTGCCGAGCTTCCCGGCTGCGGTCGTCGCCCAGGCGATGATGCAGCAGGTCGGTCTCAATGTGCAGATCGAAGTGCTCGACTATGCGACCCAGGTCGACCGCCGCCGCTCGGGCAACTACCAGGTGATTTCGCAGTCGGTTGCACCGCGTCTCGATCCCGCGCTGATGTACGGCTTCTACGTCGGCAACAAGGACAAGAACGCGTCGCTGATGTGGGATAACCCGAAGGCGGTCGAGCTGATGAAGGCGGCCTATGTCGAGGCCGATCAGGCAAAGCGCCAGGCGATCTTCGACGAATTCCACAAGCTGATGCTCGAGGAAGTCCCGGGGATCTTCATGTACGACATGGTCGACATCTGGGGCGCGACGAAGAAGTTGCACGGCGAGCCCGTCTGGCAGTCGAACACCCGGCTCTGGGAAGTTACGCTCGACGACTAAGTCAAGCTCGGCCGGAACTCGTATCCGGTGGCGGCGACCGTGCCGCCACCCTCCACCTAAAGACAGAAATGCCAATGCGGCCGGCTCCCATGTCGCCGCAAGAGGAATACCTATGCCCCAGCCATCCGTCGTCGCCGCTCTTTCCGACATCGTCGAAGAGCTGAAGTCCGAATTCACTGCGATGAGCGACGCGATCTGGGACTATGCCGAGCTGAGCTTTCGCGAGCACAAGTCGGCGGCAATGCAGGTAGCGATGCTGGAGAAACATGGGTTTCGTATTGCGCGCGGAACGGCCGATATCGAAACGGCCTTTACCGGCGAAGCCGGCGAGGGCGGTCCGCTGATCGCCCTTCTCGGAGAGTTCGATGCGCTTGCCGGTTTGAGCCAGATCGCCGGCGTTGCCGAGGCAAAACCGCTTGAGGACGGAGGCACCGGACACGGCTGCGGCCACAATCTGCTCGGCACCGGCTCCCTGCTGGCCGCAGTCGCGCTTGCCCGCTACCTGCGCGAAAACAATCTGCCGGGAACGGTCCGTTACTATGGCTGCCCCGGCGAAGAGGGTGGCTCGGGCAAGACCTTCATGGCGCGTGCTGGCGCCTTTGCCGATGTCGATACCGCGCTCACCTGGCATCCAGCACCTTTCAATGGCGTGCGCTCGACCAACAATCTCGCGGTCCTCGAAATCTACTATCGTTTCAAGGGTGTCGCCGCACATGCCTCGAACGGCGCCCATCTTGGACGCAGCGCCCTCGATGCGCTGGAACTGATGAATATCGGCGTCAACTTCCTGCGCGAGCACATGCCGCAGGATTGCCGCGTGCATTATGCGATCACCGATGCAGGCGGCAAGGCGGCCAATGTCGTCCAGGCACGCGCCGAAGCGCTCTATCTTGTCCGCGCGCCACAAATGCCGGAAGCGCTTGCGCTGGCTGCCCGCATTGACAAGGTCGCCAAGGGCGCCGCGATGATGACGGAGACGCAGGTCGAGGTCGTCTTCGATCGGGCGGCAACCAACCTGTTGCCGAACATCACGCTGGAAACGGCGATCCACCAGAACATGGTTGCGCTCGGGCCGGTTCCCTTTGACGAGGCGGACCTTGATTTTGCCCGCGAGATCCAGCAGACCATGACGCCGGAGGCGATCGCCAGCAGCATCCGGCTCTACCAGATCAAGGGCGACGTGTTCTCCAACAGCCGGATGGATGGATCGAGCGGTCTGCACCTCGGGCTTCGCGATTTCGAGGGGCAGTCGCATTTCCGCGCCGGTTCGACCGATGTCGGCGATGTCAGCTGGGTCACGCCGACGGCGCAATGCTGGGCGCCCGCCTGGGCGATCGGTACTGCCCCGCACACCTGGCAGGTGGTCGCGCAGGGCAAGAGCCCCGCGGCCCACAAGGCCCTCGCCCATGCCGCCAAGTCGTTGGCAGCGACAGGCCTCGATCTCATTCTCGATCCGGAATTGCTTGCGCAGGCAAAGGCCGAGTGGCGTGAAAAGACCGAGGGCAAGCCTTACCAGTGCCCGATCCCGGATCATATCGGTCCCAAGCTCTGATCATTCGCGCGATTGCCGTCACGCGCTGCAACGACGAAGTCGCCGCCCTCGGGCCGGCGGCTTTTTCGTTTCCTCCGGGTCGCGATAGCGCAGGACCATGCCGGCCGGGATGTGCGAAATCGGCCCGACGCCTTGACGCGAATCATTGTCTGCGGCATCCCTGTTACGGAATTTTCTGAATATATGCTGTTTAGGCGTATCTCAATTAAATCTCTGTTAGTGCCTCCCGGTGTCAATGATGCGGGAGGGCACGCAAGGAGTATGGCGGGAATGGACATGACGGTAACACAGACGCGACCCGGGACGGATCTTTCCCACACCCGGCAGCCAGCCGACGAAGCCATCGCAGCCGATGCACGCGCCCTTTCCGAACAGCTGAAGGCAATGCGCGAGCGGCTGTTCCCGCCGACCGCGATGAAGACGCTTCGCAGCTTCACCTCCGGCGAGGCTGCCAAGCTGATCGGCGTTTCCGATGGCTACCTGCGCCAGCTGTCACTTGCGGGCGAGGGGCCGCAACCCGATACCGGCACCGGCGGGCGCCGTTCCTATTCGCTGTCCGACATCAACGCGCTGCGCCGCCACCTGGCCGAGCAGGCGCTTGCCAAGGGCAATGCCGCCAAGGCGCGCAGCTACCTGAAATGGCGCGACCGCGAGCGCGGCGAGCACCTGCAGGTGATTTCCGTCACCAACTTCAAGGGCGGCTCCGGCAAGACCACCTCGTCGGTCCACATCGCGCAATATCTGGCCATGACCGGCCACCGGGTTCTCGCCGTCGACCTCGACCCGCAGGCGTCGCTTTCGGCGCTTTTCGGCTACCAGCCGGAACTGGACCTCACCGGCAACGACACGCTCTATGGCGCCATTCGCTACGATGCCGAAGCTCGGCCGCTGAAGGACATCATCCGTCCGACCTATTTTGACGGGCTCGACCTGGTGCCCGGCAATCTGGAACTGCAGGAATTCGAACATACGACGCCGCAGGCGCTCAGCGCCCGCCATAACGGTTCAGATGCCGGCCCGCTGTTCTTCGCGCGGGTGCAGTCGGCGCTGGCAAGCGTGGCCGACGACTACGACGTCGTCGTCATCGATTGCCCGCCGCAGCTGGGCTATCTCACGCTGTCGGCGCTTTGCGCCTCGACCTCGGTGCTCGTCACCGTGCATCCGCAGATGCTCGACGTCGCGTCGATGAACCAGTTCCTCTACATGACCTCGGACTTGCTCAGTGTCGTGCGCGAAGCGGGCGGCGAGCTCAATTTCGACTTCCTGCGCTATCTCGTGACCCGCTTTGAGCCGAACGACGGCCCGCAGGCGCAGATCGTCGGTTTCATGCGTTCGCTGTTCGGAGATCGTGTCCTGACCTCGGCGATGGTCAAATCGACCGCGGTTTCCGATGCGGGTCTCACCAAGCAGACGCTTTACGAGGTCGGGCGGGAAAACTTCACCCGCGCCACCTACGACCGCGCGATCGAATCGCTGAATGCCGTCAACGGCGAGATCGAAGCTCTCATTCATGCGGCCTGGGGGCGCTAAAAGACATGGCTGGCAACCGCAAGAACGAACTGCGCGCACTCTTTTCCGGAAACGTGGCGCCGGTAGCACCCGCGCCTTCGGCCGAAGCGAATGCAGCAACGTCCGCTGAGGCAACGGCACTGACACCCGCGACGCCTCCGGCCGATACGCCACGGGCTGCCTCGGGCGCCATCAAGGCCATGGGCCTTTCCCTTGGCAGCATCACCAGGGAGGCCGAGGAGGCCCGATCGCTGCGCGAGGCGCTGCATCAGGGCGAGCGTGTCGTGGAACTCGATCCCGATCTGGTGGACGCCTCCTTCGTCGGCGACCGTCTGACCGACGGCGAACTCGATGATCCGGACTTTCTCGCTCTCGGCGACAGCATCCGCGAGAACGGCCAGCAGTCGCCGATCCTGGTGCGACCGCACCCGGAAAAGCAGGGGCGCTATCAAACCGCCTATGGCCACCGCCGGCTGAATGCCGTCCGCAGCCTCGGCATCAAGGTCAAGGCCATCGTCCGGTCCTTGACCGATGACGAACTCGTGCTGGCGCAGGGCAAGGAAAACGCCGAACGCCGCAACCTGTCATTTATCGAGCGGGCGCTGTTTGCCTCGGCCCTGGCCGAGCGCGGCTTTGATCGCAAGGTCATCGGCGATGCGCTTGCTGTCCAGAAGAGCGAACTGTCGCGGCTGATCCAGGTCGCCGAAAGCGTTCCGTTGGCAATCGCCCGGGCGATCGGTCCCGCGCCCAAGGTTGGTCGCGAACGCTGGATGGCGATCGGCGGCCTGCTCGAGGGCGAGGCAGCGTTACAGAAGGCGCAGGAAGAGATCGGCCTGAGGCGTTTCCTCGAGGCCGACAGCGACCGGCGCTTCCAGCTCGTCTTTGCGCGCCTGTCACGCACCGACAGGCAGGATCCGGCGAAGCCCGAGGTTCTCACCGACGAGAACGGCCGGGCCTTTGCCAAGTTGAAGCGAGACGGAAAGAGTGCCCGGATCGAGTTCTCGGCCGATGTCAGCCCGGTCTTTGTCGATGAGGCGATCGAGCGCCTTGCCGAGCATCACGCGGCTTTCGTGGCTGCGCGCCGGAGCTGATTGCTCGCGATTTTCGCAAGCCTGTCGCAGTCTTTATCGGGCCGGCGTGACGAGGTCACGCCGGCCCGATTCGTTGTGGCCTGTATCTGCGACCGAAGCGCATCACGTCGTTGTGCCGCGGCGTCCCAAAATGACGATCCGGAAGAAATATTTTCGACCACGTGCCGCCGGCGACAGAATGGCGCGATGCCCTTGAGCGGGATGGGGATTGCGGCCGTTTCAGAGGCTGTCTTGCCGGATTGAACGGGGCGCCCGATGTCTTTCAAGCGGCCCTTGGAAGGGACTTGTTAACCTTCATTTTCTATCGCTTAGCAGGCCCCTCGGCGATGTCTCTAGCTCTTCCAGGACCCATGCGTATTCCCAGGACAAACTTCTCTCAGGCAGCTTTGCATGATGCAAACCAGGCGGATTATCATGACGATCCGCAGGACGGTGCGTTGAGCGATATGCCTCCCCATGACGCGGATCCCGTCGATCCCTACCAGTTGTACGAGGCGCCCGCAGCGCCTCGCAGGCCCGCCAACCAGCAATCGGACGCGACGGCGCATGTCGGCCGTGCTGCCCGCCTTTATGGCCAGGGCACGGCCTATGCCCCCGCCCAAGTGACGACGTCGACCGACGAACCGCTGCCGACCCTGTCGGAGATCGCCGGCCACTACGGCGACGCGACGTGGGAGAGCCATTTCTTCCTGGCGCCGAATGTGCGTTTCACCCGCACGCCGGAACGGGAGTTTACCAAGCGCCGCGCGCCTTCGGGCAGCGAGAGCGATGTCGCGCCCGAAGAAGACATCGCGCCCGGCGAAAATGCCGTCGTCGAGACCGCGCCAGCAGACGTGGCGCCCGTGGCCATCGAGATCGCCGTCCCCGCCGCATCGCCGGTGGTGGTCGACGTCGCACCAGAGTTCGAGCCTGAGCCGGCGTTGCCATCCTACAGCCCGTCTGAACTGCTGCGTGTGCTCACGAGCCAATTGCCGCATTGGTCGTCGGCACCAAAGGCGGACGCTGCCAACGCGGCGTCCGGCGCTACCGTTGCTGATGCTGCAGTCGCTCCCAGCCTGGCGGAGCAGTCCGCAAACGAAGCGCCTGCAGCCAGCGCGACGCCGGCTGCACCCGTTGAGCCGGCGCCGATCGTCGAGCCAATGCCAGCCATGGCAGAGACCCAGGCCGACACGCGCTTGTCGTTCCTGTCGGATTTTGCGTTCTTCGAATTCGGTCCGTCCGCCCTGGATGACGGTTCGCTCGAGGCAGCCACTGTGCAGCCGAAGCCCTTTGTCGAAACGGCGGTGCCCGCTTCCTTTACTCCCGCTCCGGTCGTGTCTATGTCGCCCCCGGCAGCCGTCAAGGCGGTGGAAATCAGGCGCATGCCGCCGACGGCGATCACGTCGCTTTTCCGCGTTGTCGAATGCCGACCGGCAGCGGTCGCGCCAGCGACCCCAGCCGCCGCTGTGGCAGCGCTGGAAGAGCCCGTGTCCGTAGAACCCGCGCGCGAAGCGCCGGCGCCGGTGGTCGTTCCGTCGGAAATCGCATCCGTTCCGCCGGCTGCGGTCGAACCGGCCGAGATCACCCCGCTGATGGCCGTGGAAGAGCCGGTCCGCACGGTCGCGACGGTGTCGAAGGCTGCGATCACCATGCCCGCGCAGGTCTCGCGCGCACCCTCGCTGCTGCCGCCGATTGGCGCGACCGAGCGTTTCGCTCACGCCGACGGTTATGAGTTTCCGGCCGAGGATCTGTTGCAGGAGCCGCCGGAAGGCCGCGGCTTCTTCATGTCACAGGAGCAACTCGAGCAGAACGCCGGGCTTCTCGAAAGCGTGCTCGAAGATTTCGGCGTGCGCGGCGAGATCATCCATGTCCGCCCAGGCCCGGTCGTCACGCTTTACGAGTTCGAGCCGGCCCCCGGCGTCAAGTCTTCCCGCGTGATCAATCTGGCCGATGACATCGCCCGCTCGATGTCGGCACTGTCCGCTCGTGTGGCGGTCGTACCCGGCCGCAACGTCATCGGCATCGAGCTGCCGAACGCGACCCGCGAGACCGTCTATTTCCGCGAGCTGATCGAATCCGTCGATTTCCGCAAGACAAATTGCAAGCTGGCGCTGTGCCTGGGCAAGACGATCGGCGGTGAACCCGTCATCGCTGAGCTTGCAAAGATGCCGCATCTGCTCGTTGCCGGCACCACCGGTTCGGGCAAGTCGGTGGCGATCAACACCATGATCCTGTCGCTGCTCTACCGGCTGAAGCCGGAAGAGTGCCGCATGATCATGGTCGATCCGAAGATGCTCGAACTCTCGGTCTATGACGGCATCCCGCATCTGCTGACCCCCGTCGTTACCGATCCGAAGAAGGCGGTGATGGCGCTGAAATGGGCGGTGCGCGAGATGGAGGATCGCTATCGCAAGATGTCGCGCCTCGGCGTGCGCAACATCGACGGCTACAACCAGCGCGCCGCCGCGGCCCGTGAAATGGGCGAGCCGGTGATGTGCACGGTCCAGACCGGCTTCGAGAAGGGCACCGGCGAGGCGCTGTTCGAGCAGCAGGAAATGGATCTGGCGCCGATGCCCTATATCGTCGTCATCGTCGACGAGATGGCCGACCTGATGATGGTCGCCGGCAAGGAGATCGAAGGCGCTATCCAGCGGTTGGCGCAGATGGCGCGCGCTGCCGGCATCCACCTGATCATGGCGACGCAGCGCCCCTCGGTCGACGTTATCACCGGCACGATCAAGGCCAACTTCCCGACGCGTATCTCCTTCCAGGTGACCTCGAAGATCGACAGCCGCACGATCCTTGGCGAACAGGGTGCCGAACAGCTGCTCGGTCAGGGCGACATGCTGCACATGCAAGGCGGCGGCCGCATCGCCCGTGTCCACGGACCGTTCGTTTCGGACCAGGAAGTCGAACATGTCGTCGCCCACCTCAAGACGCAAGGCCGGCCCGAATACCTCGAAACCGTCACGGCGGACGAGGAGGAAGAGGAGCCTGCGGAAGAGCAGGGCGCCGTCTTCGACAAGACCGGCATGGCCTCGGAGGACGGCAACGAACTCTACGACCAGGCCGTCAAGGTGGTGCTGCGCGACAAGAAGTGCTCCACGTCCTACATCCAGCGCCGCCTGGGTATCGGCTACAACCGCGCCGCTTCGCTCGTCGAACGCATGGAAAAGGAAGGCCTTGTGGGTGCCGCCAACCATGTCGGCAAGCGCGAAATCATCCATGGCAACCGCGATCATACGATCGCGCCTGACAGCGACGACATGGATTGAGAAAGCGGCCCGCACGGCGCGGAGTAATGCTTAGTAAAAGACCGCGAAGCGACTGCTTCGCGGTCTTTTTCATGCGCGTGAAATTTTCCTCGGTTGAAATGTCGTGACGCGCGGCGACCAGATGGAGGCGCGGTCTAGGGCCTTGGTGCGGTGGTCGCCGAGCGGCCTGCCGACACCGTCCTCCCCGTTCGCGGTTCCATCCGTATTGCCGCTCAGGTCGACCTATCGGCCCGCGCGACTAAAGATGTTGTCGAACTAAAGTTCTCCCCACATCAAAATAAAAACGTTTTTATTTTTCTTGAAAACGTTTTTATTGGCTGTTACGCATATGCTCAGAGTGAGCCAAGGGACCTGGGAGGGTGCATGGCAGCGCATATGCACAAAACCAGGCGCACACCCGCGCCGACGATCAAGACGCTGGCCGAGATCACCGGCTATTCCATCGCAACGATCTCGAAAGCGCTCAGGGATTCGCCAGTCGTGGCGCCCGTTACCCGTGATCTCATCTTCAAGGCGGCGCGCGAAGTCGGCTATCAGGCCAACGCGCGCGGCATGGCGCTTCGCACCGGAAAGAGCTTCCAGGCGGCAGTGCTGATGCCGGTGACGGCAGCGCGCGACTATGAGTGGGACGGCGTCGAATATACCCAGGTCTTGAGCGGCGTCAGCCAGGCGCTTGAAGGCACGGACTACCGCATGTCCGTGCATGTCATCCGTGATGCCGCCGACGGCGTCGAAACGGCGCGCCGTATCGTCGATCAGGGCCTTGCCGACGGGTTGATCTTCTCGGGCATCCTTGCCGACGACCCGCGCATCGATCTGCTGGTCGACCAGCACTTCCCCTTCGTTTCGATGGGGCGTTGCCGCAAGGACCTCGACTACGCCCATGTCGACATCGACAACGAATGGGCGGCCCACGCCGCCACCGCGCGGTTGCTCGCCGGCGGCCATCGCCGCATCGCGCTCGTCAATCCCGAGCGCCGGCTCTCCTATGCACTGGACAGGCTGGATGGTTTTGCCCGTGCCTTCCGAGAGGCCGGCATTGCCGCCTCTGTCGATCTCGTTGTCGAAGGCGATCTTTCGACCCATTTCGGCCGGCAGAGCGTGATTGATCTCCTGCAGGCGGCCGAGCCGCCGACCGCCTTCGTCTGCATCAACGAATCGACGACGCTCGGCGTGCTTTCCGGCCTCGGCAGTCTTGGGCGGCAGGTGGGCGTCGACGTCGACGTGATCGCCTATGACGATATCAACGTCAGCGCTTATTTCACGCCGCCGATCACCACCTTCTATCAACCGATCGAGGTCCTCGGACGGACACTCGGGCAATTCCTGTTGAAGCGCATGGAGGGCGAGGACCCGAAGGCGTTGCGGCAGGTCTTCAGGCCAACCCTGATCGAAAGGCAGCCGGACAATCTCGGCGGCCGGCTGGTCTGAGCATTCATCATCCAAGGAGGAGAACCATGAAAAAACTGATTATAGCGCTGACCTTTGCGGCTCTTGCCTCAAGCGTTTCCCACGCCGCCGACCTCGGCGGCAAGCTGCTCAAGGTGGGGTCCGACACAACCTCGCCGCCAATGGAAAGCGTCGATCCGGCGAGTGGCCAGATCGTCGGCTTCGACGTCGACGTGGTCAATGCCGTCTGCGCCAAGATCAACTGCCAGGCCGAGTTCGTCACCACCGGTTGGGATGGCATCTTTGCCGCGCTCGATCAGGGCAATTTCGACCTCGTCGCCTCGGGCGTCTCGATCACCGAGGAACGCAAGAAAGCCATGGATTTCTCCGATCCCTACATCGTCAACAGCCAGGCCGTGCTGATGCGGGTTGAAGACCAGGGCATCACGCTGGACGCCTTCAAGGCGGCCGGCAGAAAGCTCTCCGCCCAGGCGAACACGACCGATGCGCAGGTCGCCGAAGGTGTTGTCGGCAAGGAGAACGTTGCCGCCTATGACAGCTTCAGCGCCGCCATCATCGCGCTCAAGAACAAGGACGTCGACGGCGTCGTCATCAACGGCGCCAATGCGGCCGCCTACGAGCGCGAATTCGCCGGCGAACTGGTGGTCGCCATCAAGGATCTGGAATCCGATCCGCTCGGCCTCGTCTTCCGCAAGGGCGATGAGAACGTCGCGGCCTTCAACGAAGGCCTGAAGATGATCAAGGACGACGGCACGCTCGACCAGCTGGTCAACAAGTACTGGGGCCTGAAGTAAGCCTTCCGCAATTCCCCCGGAGCGCCGATGCGCGCTTCGGGGACTAGCCTTTTCAACAGCAATACCCGGAGGAATGAATGTCGTTCCTGAGAAGCGTGCGTCCGAGCAATCTCATCATCCTGACCGCGCTGCCCTTCATCATCTATCTCTTCGTATCCTCCGGAGACTACCAGCGGTCGCTTCGCGCCATCCTTGGCGTCGAGAATGGCTCGTCAGCCTTCGTGCCCGGTTTTCTCGCATTGGCAATTGCCTTTTCGGCCGGACTTGGCGTGCTCCTGTTCTCGCGGCCCAAGGCGGGCCGCCAGAAATGGGCCGTTGCCGCGGCGGTGCTGAACGTTGCCGCCGCCTTCGTCCTGTTGCTCGGGCAGAGCATTCATCCATTCATCGCTTCGGTGGTGGCAAACGGTGTCGATCCGTTCAAGTCGGAGCTGATCGTCAAGGGCGTGACGCCGCGGCAACTGACGGAGGCGGCCGATCTGTGGGTTCGCAGCGTCGAGGCGTGGCTGTTCCCGGGATACCTCGTGTTGAGCATTCTCGGTCTTGGGCTGTTTTTCGCCGGCGAGCGCGCCGGTGAGCCATTGGATAGTCCATTGCGCCGTATCGGGCGCTGGATCCTCGGCGTCGTCAACGGCGCCGGATTGGTTTTCATCTTCTTCTTCGCGCATATCGCCTTTGCCGCGGGCGTGGCGACCACCATCCGCGCGGCGATTGCCGCCTATATTCTGGCCGCGGTGATGGGGCTCGTCTGGGTCGGTCTCTTGCAGTTGCGCTCGACGGTGCGCACCAGCCTCTATTTCGCCGTGGCGACGCTGATTCTCGCGCTCGTAGCCGCCTGGTTCCTGCTGCAGCCGCGCGACACCTACGTGCTTGCCGGTTCGCTCGACGGCAAGGTCGGCATCGTCACCAACACGCCGGCGGGTCTCATCAGTGCGGTACGGTTCGGCCAGTATGACGGCGCCCCGCAGACGGAGACGCCGGTGCGCACCTTTGTTGGCCCGACCGAGGCACTCGCCTCCATGGCCAAGAACGAAGGCGTCAGCGCCGCCCTGCTGCCGGTAGCCTCGGCGCCTGAAGATCTGCCGGTGCTTTGGAAGACCGAAGCGCTCAATGACCGCGATCGCGCGACCGGCATCACCGTTGCGGTGCTTGCGATCATTCTCGGACTTCTGACGTTCGGCGGCTATCTGCACCAACGCCACCCGCTGGCCGTCGGCTCCGAATTCATCGTCGATACCATTCGCGGCATTCCGATGCTGGTCATCGTGCTTTATGTCGGCTTGCCGCTCAGCGGCGCTTTGAAGGACGCCACGCAAGGCGTGCTCGATCCGCCCAATCTGGTACGCGGCATCGTCGCCATGGCGCTGGCCTATTCGGCCTATCTCGCCGAAATCTTCCGCTCCGGCATCAACGCCATCCCGGTCGGCCAGGTGGAGGCGGCGCGCAGTATCGGCCTCAATCGCTGGCAGACGGCGCGGCTCGTCATTCTGCCGCAGGCTTTCAGGATCATCATTCCGCCGCTCGGCAACGAACTGATCGCGATCCTCAAGGACACCTCGCTGTTGTCAATCCTGTCGATCCGGGACATCACCCAGCGCATGCGCGAGTTCCAGTCGGCGAGTTTCCTGCCGTTCGCGCCCTATAACTCCGCCGCGATCTTCTACATCTTCCTGACGCTCGCCGCGGCAAGCCTCGTGAACATGGTCGAGAGAAAATATGACATCAAGCATCGATAAAGCGGCGAAACAGACCCGCCGCACCGTGCTGATCACCGGCGCCTCGCGTGGTCTGGGTCGCAAACTCGCGGAGCTTTATGCGGCCGGTGGCTGGCGGGTCATTGCCTGTGCCCGAGGGGAAGCGACTTTCGACGGTGCGATTGAAGCGCTGTCGCTCGACGTCTCCGACCCTACGTCAATCGCAGCCCTCGGCAGCGCGCTTGAAGGCGTGGCCATCGACGTTCTGATCAACAATGCCGGCATCCGTGGCGACATCGGCGGGCTGGCAACGCTCGACTGCGACGATTTCGTCGCGGTGATGCGCGTCAACGCGCTGGCGCCTCTGCTTCTGGCGCGCGCCCTGCATGCGAACCTCCTTGCCGGCGAGAGCCGGATCATCGCCAACATCTCCAGCCGCGCCGGCTCGCTTGCCGAAGGCACGCTCGACGACGATGACGGCGACTACGCCTATCGCTGCTCGAAGGCGGCGTTGAACATAGCGACGGTGAAGCTGGCGCAAGACTTCCGCAAGGACGGCATTGCCGTTTTGTCGCTGCATCCCGGCTGGGTGAAGACCGACATGGGCGGGGACGAGGCGAATGTTCCGGTGGCAACCAGTGCCGCCGGGTTGAAAGCAATGATCGACGAAGCGGACATGGCCGATAGCGGCAGCTTCCGCAGCTACGACGGACGACGGATTTCATGGTGACGGGACAAGCAGCGGGCATGACACAGAATGACTTGAACGCAGAGCAGGAACTGGCGGCAATCCGGGCACTGCTCATCGAGGCCTACGGCATTGAAGGGGACGTGTCGCCACTGCCGGGCGAACACGACCTCAACTATCGCATTCGTGCGCAAGACGGCGAGCAATATCTCCTGAAGCTGCACGCGCCAGGCGATGCCGATGACCTCGACATGCAGGTCGCGGTGCTCGACCAGCTTGCGAAAACGGCGGCCGACCTGCCGGTCTCGCGGCCAGTGCCTAGCCGCGCCGGTGCGGCAACCGTCAAGGCGACGGTCCGCGGTGAGCGCACCGCGCGGCTCCTGACCTGGTTGCCGGGCGATATCTGGGCGAAATCTGCCTCCCGCGGTCCGGCGAGCGCGGAAACGCTCGGACACCTGCTCGGTCGGCTCGATCACAGCCTCAAGGGCTTTGCCCATGCCGGCACGAAACGCGTCTATGCCTGGGATATCGGCCGCGCCGATATGCACTTGCAGCATGTGGATCTGATCGAAGGCGACGACAAGCGGGCCGCGGTTCGCGCCATCCTCGAACGGTTCGCTTCGTCGGTTCTTCCGAGCCTCGAAGGCTGCCCGCGTCAGGTCATCCATAACGATGCCAACGACTACAACGTGCTGCTGGTCGATGAGGGGCATGTCAGTGGGCTCCTGGATTTCGGCGATATGGTCGAGACCTGGCGCGTCGTCGAGATTGCCGTCGCTGCGGCCTATGCGCTGATCGGCACGGCGGATGCGGTCGGCACCATCGTGGTGCTCGCGGGCGCCTATCACCGCCCGAACCCGATCAGCGAGACCGAGGCCGGCCTGATCTTCGACCTCGTTCGCACGCGCTATGCCGTCAGCATGTGCATGGCGGCCAAGCAGATCCGCGACAACCCTGAGAATACGTACCTGCTCGTCAGCCAGGAGGATGTCTGGCGCGAGCTTCAACGTCTGGAGCGCGAGAACCGCACGATTGCCATTGCCCGCATCCGCGACGCCTGCGGCTTTGCGCCGATCGCACATGCGGCTGCCGTCGCGCGCTGGCTGGAGCAGAATGCCCATCACTTCTCCGCCATCGTCAAGCCGTCGGTCGCCAAGCCCGAAGTCGCCGTCTTTGATTTCTCTGCATCCGGTCCCGAGGCAGCGCAGTGGGCGACACTGGACGCCAGGGGTGCCGAGGCGCGGATTGTGGCCCGTATCCGCGAGCAGAACGCGGATTTCGGCATAGGCCTTTATGGCGAGGATCGCGCGATCTATCAGGGCGAGGCCTATGAAACGGCAATCGCCGGCGAGCGCCGTTCGATCCATCTCGGCGTCGACATCTTCGCGCCGGCATTGGAGCCGGTACATGCGCCATTCGCCGGCAAGGTCGCCTTTCTTCACGACGATGCCGTCGCCTTCGGTTTCGGCCCGACGGTCCTGCTGGAACATGCAACCGATACAGGCGACATCTTCTGGACGCTCTACGGCCATCTGTCGCGCGACACTATCGCCACGTTGGCGATCGGCCAGCGCATTGCCACAGGCGAGAGGTTCGCTACGCTTGGTGCCACTGAGGAAAACGGCAACTGGGCGCCGCATCTTCATTTCCAGCTGGTGACTGACCATCTCGGTCTTGAGGGACGCATGTTCGGCGTCGGTGTCCGCGATCAGTGGCAGGTCTGGCGCGATGTCAGCCCCGATCCGAGCGTCGTGTTTGGGTTGCCTGTACCAGCCTCCGTTATCGTGGCGCGCGACAAGGATTTTCTCGTGCGCGAGCGTCATCGGCGCATCGGCCGTTCGCTCAGCATCGCCTATAGAGCGGCACCTCTGAAGATCGTCGGCGGCGAAGGCGCCCACCTGATCGACGAGGATGGCACACGCTGGCTCGACATGGTCAACAATGTCTGCCACGTCGGCCATTGCCATCCGCGCGTCGTCAAGGCGGCGCAAGCGCAGATGGGGCGGCTCAACACCAATTCCCGTTATCTGCACGATTCGCTGGTCGAATATTCGCGGCGGCTAGCCGCACAGTTCCCCGACCCGCTCAACGTCTGCTTCTTCGTCAATTCCGGCAGCGAAGCCAATGACCTGGCGCTCAGGCTTGCGCGCGCCTACACGGGAAACCGTGACGTCATCACCGTCGATCACGCCTATCACGGGCATCTGTCGAGCATGATCGACGTCAGCCCCTACAAGTTTGCCGGCAAGGGCGGCGAAGGGCGTCCCGCCCACGTGCAGGTGGCGGAAATGCCGGATCTCTATCGCGGCCGTTATCGCTACGGCGACGTTGAAGCCGGCCATAAATATGCCGACGATGTACGCAATCAGGTGCTGGCGCTGGCCGCCACCGGCCGTCGCCCGGCGCTGTTCTTCAGCGAAGGCATTCTGGGGACCGGCGGGCAGCTGACATTGCCGGAAGGCTATCTGCACGAGGCCTATGCCCATGTGCGCGCCGCCGGCGGCCTGTGCCTGGCCGACGAAGTGCAGGTCGGCTTCGGCCGTGTCGGCAGCCATATGTGGGCGCACCAGACGCAAGGGGTGGTCCCTGATATCGTCACGATGGGCAAGCCGATCGGCAACGGACACCCGATGGCCGCCGTCGTCACCACCGAGGCGATTGCCGCATCCTTTGCCAACGGCATGGAATACTTCAACACCTTCGGCGGCAATCCGGTTTCGGCCGAGATCGGCCTTGCGGTGCTGGACGTCATTCGCGACGAGCGGTTGATGCACCATTGCCAGGTCGTCGGCGACCGGCTGATGGACGGCGCCCGTGCGCTGGCAAAGCGCCATGCCATCATCGGGGACGTACGCGGCTACGGTCTTTTCAACGGCATCGAATTGGTGCGCAACCGCGAGACTCTGGAACCGGCCGCAAGCGAGCTTGACTTCGTCATCGCCGAAATGAAGCGCAGGCACCGGATCCTGCTCAGCAGCGAGGGGCCGCACCACAACGTGCTGAAGGTCAAGCCGCCGGCACCGTTCAGCGCCGCCGATTGCGACCATTTCCTTGATGCGCTCGACGAGACGCTCGGGCGCCTAAACCATTGATCCAGAAGCGGTACGGCCGGTCATGCACCGGCCGTATCGGTTTTATGCCCCTTGTCGTGCACAGCAATTTCCCCGGGGTCGATTTTTCCTCTTTACAACGAAGTTAAACGTTTTTATCGTTCATATAAACGTTTAACACGAGCGTGTGGTAAGTTGGCCGTCGAGCCTTGTGCCGCAACGTTCGCCATCAGGGGAGGGCCCGTTGGCAGCTATCCGTATTGAAAATCTGCGCAAAGGCTTTGGTTCGCTCGAAGTCTTGAAGGGCATCAATCTCGATATCGCCGACGGCGAATTCGTCTGCTTTCTCGGGCCGTCGGGTTGCGGCAAGAGCACGCTTCTGCGTTCGATCGCCGGCCTGGAAGAACTCGATTCCGGCTCGATCCGTCTCGGCGATCGCGATATCACCGATCTGCGCTCGGCCAAGCGCGATATCGCCATGGTCTTCCAGAATTACGCGCTCTATCCACACATGAACGTGCGCAAGAACCTGTCCTTCGGTCTGGCGCTGAACGGCATGAAGCGCGACGAGATCGAGCGCCGCGTCAATAACGCTGCCGACATTCTGCGCATCTCCGAGCTTCTGAACCGCAAGCCCCGCCAGCTTTCCGGCGGCCAGCGCCAGCGCGTCGCCATCGGCCGTGCGATCGTTCGCGAGCCGAAGCTGTTTCTGCTCGATGAACCGCTGTCGAACCTCGACGCCGGCCTGCGCGTCACCATGCGCGTCGAGCTTGCCGCACTCCATGAGCGCCTTGGCGTCACGATGATCTACGTTACCCACGATCAGGTCGAGGCGATGACGCTCTCCGACCGCGTCGTCGTCCTGGACAAGGGCAAGGTCAGCCAATTCGGCACGCCGCTCGAACTCTTCTACCAGCCGGCGAACCTCTTTGTTGCCGGCTTCATCGGCTCGCCGCGGATGAATTTCGTCACCGCAAATCTGGTCCGTCAGGACCGTTCCGAATTGACGCTTGCCAGTGGCGGCCTGGTGCGGGACCTGGCGCTCGAAACCCTATCCTCGGCCGTCATCGCCAAGGATAAGCCGGTGACGATCGGCATCCGCCCGGACAAGCTCGAGCTGGTTTCGCCTGAGGAAGCGCACTTGATCGGCGATGTCCGCCTGGTCGAGCGCCTCGGCACCGAGAGCCATGTTCACATCGGCCTTGAGAACGGCGCTGACATGACGGCAGTCGTGCGCGGCACGCACCCGGTCGCCAACCGCGAGCGCATCCATCTGCGCATTCCGCCCGAGCATTGCCATCTGTTCGATGCGGACGGGAAGGCCATTGCCAGGGCGCTCGATCCCGAGACGCAGATGCTGATCAATCAGGAAAAGAGCAAAAGGGTCGCGTGACCCGAATGAGGAGGAGAAGCATGCAGAACAAGACGAAGTCGCTCATCGGCTCGCTCATGGTATTGGCGATGACCGGAGCTGCCACGGCCCGCGCGGAAGAGACCTTGCGCTTTGCCACCTGGGACACGGATGAAAGCCTGGCCATCCAGCAGGCGATCGCCAAGAAGTTCGAGGAAACGCACCCGGGCGTGAAGGTTCAGGTCGAGCCTTACGCGGATGGTTACGATCAGAAGCTGATCGCCGCCTTCGGTGCCGGCAGCCCGCCCGACGTCATGTATATGTGGAATTTCCCGCAGTATTACACCTCGCTGATGCCGCTCGACGACCTGATCGCGCGCGACGCCGCCGAGGTGAAACCCGACGACTTCCCCAAGGGTCTGATGAACACGACGCGCGTCGAAGGCAAGACCTACGGCATGCCGTCGGGCTTCACCACCCAGGTCGTCTTCTACAACAAGGACATGTTCGCCAAGGCCGGCGTCGAAGAGCCGAAGGATGGCTGGACCTGGGACGACCTGCGCGCCAAGGCCGCCAAGTTCCGTGACGAGAAGAACAAGGTCTACGGCTTTGCCGTCGACGCCAAGCCCGATCCTTACGATTTCGAGCAGTTCCTGTGGTCGAACGGTACCAAGTACATCTCCGACGATGGCAAGCAGATCGACGGCTACATGAACAGCGATGCGGCCGCCCAGGTCCTCGACATGTTCGGCGACATGGCCAAGACGCAGGAAGCGATCACGCTCAACCTCGGCGACGACACCTCGGGCAGCACGCTGTTCAAGGGCGGCAAGATCGCCATGTTCCAGAGCGCCATGTGGTCGAAGGCAGGCATCGATACCGCCGGCTTCAAATATGGCGTCGCACCGCTGCCGAAGTTCGGCGACAAGACGGCGCATTCCGCGCTTGGCGTCTCGGCGATCTCGATCGCCAAGGATGCGGCGCATGCCGACCTCGCCTGGGAGTTCGTCAAGTTCTTCTCCTCACCTGAAGCCGTTGCGATGCGCACCAACGACCTGCCGGTTCGCACCAGCGTTGCCGAAGAAAAGGGCATGACCACGGACCCGATCTACAAGCCGTTCTTCGACGTTCTCGCGACTTCGAACACCGAAACCCATGCGTTCCTGAAGAACGCCAACTGGGGCAAGGTGCAGGACAATCTCGCGCGCGCCATCGAAGCAACGATGATCGATCAGGGCAACGCCAAGCAGCATCTGGATGATGCGGTCAGCCGTTCCAAGCGGTTGATCAAGTAAGCGAAGGGAGTACGGGGAGATGGATATGACCTATGCCGGGGCAGAGCCCAAGGTGGCAAGGCGCAAGCGCTCCGCCATCGCGCACTATGCAGCGCCCTATCTGTTCATCTCCCCGTGGATCCTCGGGTTCCTGTTCTTCACGCTCGGCCCGCTCGTCTTCTCCCTGACGATGAGCTTCTACGATTGGCCCGTGGTCGGCGAGCGAACCTTCGTCGGTCTCGACAACTACCGTTCGATGCTGTTCGACGATCCGCAGTTCTGGGAGAGCCTCTGGATCACGGTGAAGTTCGCGGCGATCTATGTGCCGTTCAACATCATCATGTCGTTCCTGCTGGCGCTGATGCTGCACAACATCACCTTTGCCAGCGGTTTCTTCCGCACCGCCTTCTATCTGCCGAGCGTCATTTCCGGCGTCGCCCTGGTGACGATCTGGAGCTGGATCTACAGCAAGGAATACGGCCTCCTGAACTTCATGCTGTCGCTCGTCGGCATCGACGGGCCGAACTGGCTCGGCGACCCGAACCTGGCGATCGTCGCGATCATCATCGCCAGCCTCTGGGGGCTCGGCGGCACCATGCTGATCCTTCTGACCGGCCTGAAAGCCATCCCGAAGGAGCTGTACGAGGCGGCGACTGTGTCGGGCGTTCCGGGCTGGGCGCAGATGCTGTTCATCACCCTGCCGATGCTCGGGCCGATGCTGCTCTTCACCTTCATCACCTCGATCATCTCCGCCTTCCAGCAACTGACCATCGCCCTGCTTCTGACCAAGGGCGGTCCGCTCGGCTCCACCTATTTCTTTGCCATGTATATCTACGACAACGCCTTCAAATATTTCGATATGGGTTATGCCGCCGCGGGCTCTTGGGTGATGTTCATCATCGTTTTGGCTCTCAGCCTCGGCGTCATGCGCTGGTCGGCCGCCTGGGTCTACTACGAAGGCGAAGTCCGCCAGAACGATGGAGAAGGCCATGCGTAAGACGCTGCTTTATTCCGCGCTGATCCTGCTCTCGGCGCTTTTCATCGCGCCGTTCTACTGGACCTTCATGACGGCGATCAAAAGCACCGCCGACCTTTACCAGTTCCCGCCGGTCTTCTGGCCGTCGGAGTGGCATTGGGAGAACTTTGCCGCTGCCTGGAACAAGCAGCCCTTCGGCACCTATCTGAGCAACTCGGTCATCGTCGTGCTGTTCTCGACCATCGGGCAGCTGATCTCGAGCTCGCTTGTTGCCTATGGCTTCGCCCGCTTCCGCTTCCCCGGTCGCGATCCGCTGTTCATCGTGCTTTTGGCCACCATGATGATCCCGTGGGACGTGAAGATGATTCCGCTCTACATGGAATTCAACATGCTGGGTTGGATCAACACGCTGAAGCCGCTGATCGTGCCGGCGTATTTCGCCGACGCCTTCTTCGTCTTCCTGCTTCGCCAGTACATCATGACTGTGCCGATGGAGATCGACGAAGCGGCGCGTATGGATGGGGCCAACGCCTTCGACATCTATTGGCGCATCCATCTGCCGCTGATGATGCCGGCGCTGGTGCTGGTCGGCACCTTCCACTTCATGAACGCCTGGAACGACTATCTCGGTCCGCTGATCTTCCTCAACGACCAGTCGAAATACACGCTGACGCTCGGGCTTTCGATGTTCAAGGGGCTGCATGAGGTCGACGTTACCTCGATCGCCGCGATCACGGTGGTCCTCTGCCTGCCGCCGCTCGCGCTCTTCTTCGTCGCCCAGCGCTACATCATGGACGGCGCGGTCGGCTCGTCGGTGAAGGGATAAACGATGCTGTTCGATATCGATCATATCCCCTTCAGTCGGAGGGGGCGGTTTCTGACGCTTTCGATGATGAAGGTGCCGGGTGGCGACGGCGCGCGTGCGCTTTATCTCCGCTTCGTTGCCGGCGGTGACGAGCGGCCCTCGCTTGGGCGCCTCTGCCGGGTCGAGTTCCTCGACGCTTCGGGCAAGCCGGCGCAGGCGACCTTCGAATTGACGCCGGAGCGCCTGGTTGCCCGCATCGGCACGGGATCGCTGACCTTCGTCATCGGCGAAGGCGAGCGGCTGCATGTCCGTGGTGAGAACGCCGGTGTGCGCTTCCATCTCGAAGGGTCGCGCTATGACTATGTTTATCGCACGCCGGCGGGCGTCGATTGCCTGGTGGCCGCCGTCGAAAACGTCAAGTTCATCCCCCGCGCGGTGTCGGGCGCCCTTGAAGTCTCCGGTGCCTGGCAGCGCGACCACTCGGCCGACGTCTCCTTCGCCTTCACGGGCACAGGCGTTTTCGAGGGCAATGTCGACTTCTTCCGCACTGTGCCGCCGACAACGCCGCTTGAGAGCTTCGCCGACGCGCTTTCCGGCGTCACTGTCGAGTTCGAGCAGTGGCATGGAAATGTGCCGAGCGGCGCGCGCGGACAGGACGAGGCGCATCGGCTGGCAAGCTATCTGCTGTGGGCAAACGGCGTTCCGGTCGGCGGTCAGCTGACACGGCCGGCGATCTACATGTCCAAGAACCACATGATCAACATCTGGAGCTGGGACAACGCCTTTTCAGCATTGGGTGTGGCGGCTGTTGATCCCGAACTCGCCTTTGATCAGTTCGCCGCGATTTTCGACCATCAGGACGCTTCCGGCCTTCTGCCCGACTACATCAACGATCGCGACGTGCTCTTCGCCTTTACCAAGCCGCCGGTGCATGGCTGGGCGGTGTCGCTGATCGCGGCAAGGCACCCGGATTTCCTGACGGCGGAGCGCAAGGCCTATCTGCGCGATGCGATCGGCAGGCAGGTCGATTACTGGCTGACCTACGCCCGTGCGAACGCAACGTCGCTGCCGAGCTATTTTCACGGCAACGACAGCGGCTGGGACAATGCGACCTTCTTTGCCGAGGGCGGTCCGGTCATCTCGCCCGATCTGCCGGTGTTCCTCATTCTAGCCTGCGAGGCGCTTGCGACCTTGCTTGAGAGCGATCCGGCGCGTGGCGCGGAATGGAACGCCAAGGCGGATGCTTTGCAGGCGCTGCTGTTTGATCGCCTCTGGACCGGTGAAACCTTCGGCGCCCGGCTCGCCGGTGCACCGGATCGGGTTCTGCCGGGCGAAAATCTGATCCAGTTCATGCCGCTGCTGCTTGGCACGCGTCTGCCGAACGAAATGCGCAAGAAGCTCGTTGCCCGTCTCGTCTCGGGCGGCTTCGTCACCGCCTGGGGGCCGGCGACGGAAAGCCCGAAAAGTTCGTTCTACGAGGATGACGGTTACTGGCGCGGACCGATCTGGGCACCGACGACATTGCTCCTCTGGGATGGTCTTCGTCGGCAAGGGGAGATTGAGCTGACGCGCGAAATCGCGGAAAAGTTCTGTTCACTTGCCAGCAAAAGCGGTATGGCCGAAAACTTCGATGCGCGGTCGGGGAGGGGCCTTCGCGATCGGGCGTTCGCCTGGACATCCGCAGTCTATCTCCTGCTGGCGGCATCGCTCAGCACAGAGCGGGATGAGGAAAGTGTGTGCGGTTTTCCGCCCGCATCCCGCTCTAACTTATGAGGATCGATCACGTTTATGATTTTGGGTCGAGCCGACCCAAAATCATCGTGATCTAGCAACCCGTGACGAGCCAAGACGCCATGCAGAGACCGACGATCAAGACCATTGCGCAGGAAACGGGGCTGTCGATTGCCACCGTTTCGAAGGCCCTGAAGCATTCGCCTCAGGTTCGCCCGGAGACGCGCGCGATCGTGATCGAGGCCGCGGAGCGCGTCGGCTACGAACTCAACATGCATGGCGTGCAGTTGCGCACCGGCAAGACCTATCAGGTCGCGGCGATCATGACGGCGCCCGGCCCGAAGCAGAACGAGTGGGAAGGCGTGGAATACGCCCAGCTCTTGAGCGGCATTTCCTGGGCGCTGGAAGACAGCCCCTATCGGGTCTCGCTCTATGCAGTCAGGAATTTCGAGGAAAGCCGGGCGGTCATTAAGCAGATCGTCTCGCTGAAGAAGGCCGACGGCATCATCATCTCGGGCACGCGCGCCGACGATCCGCGTATCCGCACGATGCAGGCGGCGGACTTTCCCTTCGTCACCTATGGCACGAGCATTCACAACGCGCCGCATGCCTATGTCGATGCCGACAACGAGCAGATGATCCGCGTTTCGATGGCGAGACTGATCGAGCGCGGCCACCGCCGCATTGCCCTGCTCAACCCATTGTCGGATCTAAGCTATGGCATAACCCGGTTTGAAAGCTACAGGCGCGCGCTCGAAGTTGCCGGCCTGCCCTTCGACCCGGCTCTGGTCGCGCATGGGCGGCTGACGCCGGCCTTCGGGCGGGAAAACGTGCTGACAATGTCGGATCTTTCCAATCCGCCGACCGCCTATATCTGCGCCAATGAGGCCTCCGCGCTCGGCGCCTTCTCGGGCTTCCACGAACGCGGCCTCGTGCACGGCCGCGATGCAGTCATCAATGCTACCGACGATCTGAACGTCAGCCAGTATTTCGCGCCGCCGATCACCACCTACTACCTGCCGATCAGCGAACCGAGCAGCCTGCTCGGAACCTACATCCTTCGCCGGATGGAGGGAGAGCCGCCGGAGGCGCTGCAGACGCTGCTGATGCCGAAGCTGATCGAGCGTTGCGACGACCGCCTGCCCCCGAGACGCTGAAGACGAAGAACGACCCGACGGCAACACGACTGCGCCTGGTGATATAAACGTTTATATCTCCAAGGGCGCTCGCATCGAAGACGAAGTGCCGGGTGAAACCGGCCAAAAGCATGACGAAGGACCCGATCTTGCATATGCCCCTGACGAGACCGAACCGTTTCAACGCCGACCAGCAGGAGACCGATATGCTCGAACTCGGCGTCTGCTACTATCCGGAGCAATGGCCGCGCGAGAAATGGGAAGAGGACGCCCGCCGCATGGTCGAGCTCGGCCTGACTTGGGTGCGCATCGGCGAATTCGCCTGGGCGAAGATCGAACCGAGGTCCGGTGAGTTTCATTGGGAGTGGCTCGACGACGCGATCGACGTGCTCGGCAGCGCCGGCCTGAAGGTCATTCTCGGCACGCCGACCGCCGCGCCGCCGAAGTGGCTGATCGATCGCCACCCCGACATCCTGCCGGTCGACGTCAAGGGCGTGGTGCGCAAGTTTGGTGCCCGGCGCCATTATTGCTTCTCCAGTCGCACCTACCGTGCCGAGGCCGCACGCATCTGCGAGGCCATGACTGAGCGCTACGGCAAGAACGCCTTCGTCCATGCCTGGCAGACGGACAACGAATATGGCGACCACGATACGATCTACAGCTATTCGGACGAGGCCGAGCGGGCGTTTCGCCTGTGGCTCGCCGAGCGCTACGGCACGACGGACGAGCTGAACCGGGCCTGGGGAACGGCTTTCTGGGCAATGAACTACAACAGCTTCGACGAAGTCGAGCTGCCGAACAATCTCGTCGAGGAGCCGAGCCCGACGCATATCGTCGACTTCATCCGCTTCTCGTCCGACCAGGTGAAGAGCTTCAACAAGGCGCAGGTCGACATCATCCGCAAGCATTCGCCGGGTCGTCCGGTGACGCACAATTTCATGTCGCAGAACACCGACTTCGATCACTACAAGGTCGGCGAAGACATCGATGTCGCGTCCTGGGACGTTTATCCGATGGGCGGGCTGTTGAACGGCCGCCTCTCGCCGGAGGACAAGGGGCGCTATCTGCGTGTCGGCGACCCGGACCAGCCGGCCTTCAACCACGATCTCTACCGTGCCGTCGGCCGCGGCCGCGTCTGGGTGATGGAACAGCAGCCGGGACCGGTCAACTGGGCAGCGCACAACCAGTCGCCGGCCGACGGCATGGTGCGGCTCTGGACCTGGCTTGCCTATGCGCATGGCGTCGACATGGTCTCTTATTTCCGCTGGCGGCAGGTGCCGTTTGCGCAGGAGCAGTTCCATGCCGGCCTGCTTCTCCCCAACAGCGAGCCCGACCAGGGCTATCTCGAAGTGGCTCAGGTTGCAGAGGAGATGAAGCGGCTGCCGAAGGGCGAGGCCCGCGGCAAAGCCAAGGTCGCGATCCTGCTCGACTACAACTCGCGATGGGCGACGCGCGCCCTGCCGCAGGGCCGGACCTACTCGGCCTCGGCGACGGCGCTCGACTGGTATTCGACCGCCTCGCGCCTCGGCGTCGACGTCGATTTCATCGGCCAGCACTCCGACCTTGACGGCTACCAACTGGTGCTGGCGCCAGACCTTGTCATCGCCACCCAGACCTTCGTCGAGAAGCTGGCGAAGTCGCAAGCCAAGGTGTTGTTCGGACCGCGCAGCGGCAGCAAGACCGAGGACATGCACATTCCCGAGGGATTGCCGCCGGGACCGCTCGCGGCACTCATCGACGTCAGTGTCTCCCGTGTCGAGTCGCTGCCGGAATTCCATGGCGAGGCGGTGCTTTACGGCAACGAGACCTATCCGGCCGGCATCTGGCGGGAAACCGTGCGCACGAGCGAGACGGTGCTGGCGACCTTCGAAGGGGAGTACCGCAATGGCGCACCGGCACTCGTCGGGAACGACAAGGCACGCTATATGGCAGCGGCTGCCCGTGGCGATCTGCTCAAGAAGGCGATCAATGACGCGCTGGGCTGGGCTTCGGTCGAAGCGCTCGCCGATCTCGGCGATCTGCGCATCGCCCGCCGCGGCAAGCTCAACTTCGCCTTCAACTACGGCAAGGGGGCGGCCGAAGTGCCGGCCGGCGCCGGCGCGACCTTCCATGTCGGTGCACGCAAGCTCGGTCCCGTCGACGTCGCGATCTGGACGGAATAAATATCGGGCCGTGGGCGGATCACTCTGCCCACGGCCGTTGCATGACTATTTTGCAAACTCGGTGGTGAGAATTCCCTCGAGGCGGTCATAGCCTATGGCAATGCCGCTCTCCATCGGCGACTTGAGGACGGCATCGCGCGTCTCCGTCGAGGAGTAGACGACGGCAGTCGTCACCGTGGTGCGCCCGCCGTCCTCGACGAAGTGCGTGGTCACCAGCGTCTGACCACCGGTCCAGTCCTCGTCAAAGAGTTCCTCATGCACGATCCGGTCCGGCGCATCGATCTCGCGATAGGTACCGCCCATGCCCATCTCGGTGCCTTCGGTGCTCTTCCAGACATAACGGAAGGTTCCGCCGGGTCTGAGATCGATCTCGCAGACGGGCAGGGACCAGCCGTCAGGGCCGGTCAGCCAGCGCTTGACGAGAGCCGGCTTGGTGAAGGCGTCGAAAACCAGCGGACGCGGTGCGTCAAAGCTGCGAATGATGCGAATTTCGCGGTCGCCATGGGCGGTGACGGTCAGTTTGTTCGATGCGGCATTCATGTCATTCCTCCTTCGTGGTGAAATCGGTGGGTTGCGCGGCCGGCGCCTGTGTCGCACCGCTGGCCTTCAGTTCCTCAAGCAGCGTGTCGAGCCGGGAAAAATTCGCCTCCCAAAGCTTGCGGTATTCCGCCAGCCAGTCGGTCGCCTCAGTGAGCGGATGGATCTCGATACGGCAGGGTCGGCGCTGCGCGTCGCGGCTGCGCGAAACCAGCCCGGCGCGTTCCAGGACCTTCAGGTGCTTTGACACCGCCGGCTGGCTCATGGCGAAGGGTTCCGCAAGTTCCAGAACCGACGCCTCGCCTAGAGCAAGACGGGCAAGGATGGCGCGCCGTGTCGGGTCGGCGAGAGCCGCAAAGGTTGCGTCGAGGCGTTCGGATGGGATCATTTATATAACCAAATAGTTTTAGAACGTGTTGGTTATCTTATGATGTCGTACGAGAGTCAATACGCAGCCTGGGAACGCGATGACATAGGTCCCGCCCATGGCGGGCCAGGTTCATGTCAGGTGCTGGCGAATGGTTCGGTGTGTGGATGTCGAAACAACGGAACCGCGTTCCGCTTCTTCGTCACGATGCCACTGCAGCTGATCGTCGTGGCGCGGCGCGAACGAGAGTCGTGTGAGGGGAAAAGGGGGAGCCGTCATCGAACGGCTCCCTGTCTGACTTTCAGTTCCGCTTGCTGCGCATGCCGTTGCCGCAAAACCGCTGCACACTTTTGCGCGGCATGCTTCAGACGCGCTCGAGCGCCACCGCGATGCCCTGGCCGACGCCGATGCACATGGTTGAAAGGGCGTAGCGGCCGCCGGTTTCTGCGAGCTCAAGCGCCGCTGTTCCGGTGATCCGGGCGCCGGACATGCCGAGCGGGTGACCCAACGCTATGGCGCCGCCGTTGCGGTTGACGCGGCCATCGTCGTCGGCAATGCCGAGATCGCGCAGCGTCGCCAGCCCCTGCGAGGCGAAGGCCTCGTTGAGTTCGATGACATCGAACTGCTCCTGCGTCAGGCCGAGACGCGCCATCAACTTCTTCGAGGCTGGAGCCGGGCCGAAACCCATGATGCGCGGCGCAACGCCGGCGGTTGCTCCGCCGAGGATGCGGGCGATCGGCCTGAGGCCGTATCTTTTGGCCGCCGCCTCGGAGGCGATGATCAGTGCTGCTGCGCCGTCATTGACGCCGGATGCATTGCCGGCGGTGACCGTCCCGCCTTCCTTCTTGAAGGGTGTGCCGAGCTTGGCAAGCGCTTCCATCGTCGTGGCGCGAGGATGCTCGTCTCGTTCGACGACAGTCGGATCGCCCTTGCGCTGCGGGATGGTGACGGCGACGATTTCCTTTGCCAGGCGGCCGTTGCTCTGGGCGGCCGCTGCCTTTGCCTGGCTGCGCAGCGCAAAGGCGTCCTGATCTTCGCGGCTTACCTTGAAGTCTTCGGCGACGTTTTCGCCGGTCTCCGGCATGGAATCGACGCCATATTGCTTCTTCATCAGCGGGTTGACGAAACGCCAGCCGATAGTGGTGTCATAAATCTCGGCGTTGCGCGAAAAGGCGCTTTCCGCCTTCGGCATGACAAAGGGCGCCCGCGACATGCTTTCCACGCCACCGGCAATCATCAGCTCGGCTTCGCCAGACTTGATGGCGCGCGCGGCCGTGATGACGGCATCCATGCCCGAGCCGCAGAGGCGATTGATGGTCGTGCCCGTTACGCTTGCCGGCAGCCCGGCCAGAAGCAGCGACATGCGCGCGACGTTGCGGTTGTCTTCGCCAGCCTGATTGGCGCAGCCGAAGATGACGTCATCGACCGCTTCCCAATCGAGCGACCGGTTACGTTCCATCAGCGCCTTCAGCGGGATTGCGCCGAGATCGTCCGCCCTGACCGAGGAGAGCGCGCCGCCGAAGCGGCCGATCGGTGTGCGGATGTAATCGCAGATATAGGCATCGGCCATTTATGCGGCCTCCTTGTTGCCCTGGTGGGCCTTCTTTGTGCGGGCATTGATGTCGCGAAGCGTCGCCAGTTCGATCTCGGTCGGCACCGGTGTGTCGATCACGTCTTCGGCGAACTTGATCGGCCAGCCGCAGTTGTCGACGATCTGCTCGCGCGTCACCCCTTGGTGGATCGAAACGACCGTCAGCTCCTTGGTTACCGGATCGGGCTCCAGAATGCAGAGGTCGGTGATGATGCGGGTCGGCCCCTTGGTCTTCATGCCGAGGCGTTCGCGATGATCGCCGCCTTCGCCATGGCCCATCGAGGTGATGAAGGGCAGTTTTTCGACGAAGCCGCGTTTGGAGAGCGCCATGGTGATGAAGATGCGGCCGCAATTCGACGCGATCTCCGGAGCGCCGCCGCCACCGGGCAGGCGGACCTTCGGATGGTCATAGGGACCGACGACCGTGGTGTTGAGGTTGGCGAATTTGTCGATCTGCGCGCCGCCGAGAAACCCGGTGGTGATGCGGCCGCCCTGCAGCCAGTAGCGAAACATCTCCGGCACGGAGACGGTGAAGAGGGCGGTATCGCAAAGCTCGCCGTCGCCGATCGACAGCGGCAGCACGTCCGGTTTGGTGCCGACGGTTCCGCTTTCGTAGATGAGGGTGATATCGGGCGCGTGTGTCAGCCGCGCCACGTTGCAGGCGGCCGATGGCGCACCGATGCCGACAAAGCAGACGTCGTCGTTGGATAGCTCGCGAGAGGCCGCGATGGTCATCATTTCGTTGGGGGTGAAATCGGTCATCATCGCCTCCTCAAGCGGCTTTCGCCGGCTTCTTGCCGGCGTGTCGTGCAAAATCTTCCGGCCCAGCCTCGAGCACGTTCTCCTTGATCCAGGCGGTAAAGCTTTCGCGGTCGCGGGCGATTTCATCCCAGCCGATGTAGAAGGCATTCGAGCGTGGATAGTAGCCGTGGGCGTAGGAGGGGAAGGCGCCGCCCGGTACCTGTGAGACCGCGGTGACAGCCCAGGTGGGCAGGACAACCGAGTTGGGCGACGGTGGTGCAAGCTCGTCGACGATTTCCTCGACCGTGACGATAGAACGTCTGGCCGCAAGCACCGCCTCCTTCTGCACGCCGACGATACCTTCGAGCAGCACATTGCCCTTCCGGTCGGCGCGCTGGGCATGGATGATGGTCACGTCGGGCCGGATCGCCGGAACGGCGGCAAGCACTTCTGAGGTAAACGGGCAGGTGACCTGCTTGATGTTCGGGTTCACCTTCGGCAGGTCGGCGCCGATATAGCCGCGCAGCATCGCAAACGGCAGGTTGGCGGCACCAGCCTCGTAGGCATTGGCCATCGCCGCATGGGAATGTTCTTCGATTTCCAGCGGGCGCGGCCACTGGTTTTCAACCGCATCGCGGAAGCGGTGCAGGGAGCCGACACCCGGATTGCCGCCCCAGGAGAATTTCATGCCACGCGCAGCGCCGACGCCGATCAGCTGATCATAGAGAATGTCCGGCGTCATGCGGACGAGAAACAGGTCCTTGCGACCCTGGCGGATCACCTCATGTCCAGCGGCATAGGGGATCAGATGGGTGAAGCCCTCCATGGCAACGGTGTCGCCATCTCTGACATTGTCGCCGACGGCCTCGGCGAGTGAAACGATCTTCGCCATGTTTCCTCTCTTCTGATTTGAGCGCTGCCGCCAAGTCGGCGGGAGCATGGTTGTCTGCCGGCGGATGGAAAGAGCCGTCGCGTCGTCTCCGGTGGTCTCCATTGCTCGAGCGTGAGCCGGCGGGAGGCCTCCCCTTGCCTGCGATGGCCCGAAATAGGCTCTCAAAAAAGCCGAGCGTCAAACACTTTGTGCGTTATTTGACATTTGTTCGTATATCGCACACGATGAATGCTGTTAGATTGGGGAAGAACGATGAGAGAAACCGATTTCGTCAGCGGTTTTGCCCGCGGGTTGACCGTCATCGAGGCATTTGGCGAGACGCAGCAGAAGTTGACGATCACCGAGGCGGCAAAGATCACCGGACTGGACCGGGCGACCGTACGCCGATCGCTGCTGACGCTCTCGGAACTCGGCTATGCCGACTACGACGGAAAGTTCTTTTCGCTGACGCCGAAGATCCTGCGGCTCGGGCATGCTTATCTCTCGGCGACGCCCTTGCCGGCGATTGTCCAGCCCTATCTCGACCAGCTCTCGGAAAGGGCCGGACAGAGTGCCTCTGCCTCGGTGCTCGACGGCACGGAGATCGTCTACATCGCGCGCGCCTCGCAGAGGCGGGTGATGTCGATCAGCCTGATGCCGGGCTCCCGGCTTCCCGCCTATTGCGCCTCGATGGGGCGCGTGTGGCTCGCCGCCTTGCCCGAGCCGCAGGCGAGGGAGGTGCTCGCCCGCTCCGACCTCAAGGCGAACACGCCTTACACGAGGACTGACACGGAGGAACTGATGGCCGAGATCGGCCGCGTGCGCCAGCAAGGCTATGCCATCATCGACCAGGAGCTGGAAATCGGCCTTTGCTCTATCGCCGTTCCGCTTCAAAACGACCGCAACCAGATCGTGGCGGCACTCAACATCGGTGCGCCGGCCGCCCATGTGCCGGCTGCCGAAATGGTCGAGCGCTATCTGCCGCTCCTCAAGGAGACGCAGGCGGCCTTGCGGATCGTGTTGCGCTGAAGCGTGTCGCGCAAAAGTGTTCAGCGGTGCGGCTCGTCGTGCCGCATCGCTATCTCTGGAAGGGCGCGAAATGGCGGACGCGCATTGATTTTCGAGCCGGCGACGAGGCCGGCTTCTGGGAGCGCAATGGTTACCACATGCGTGGCGACCCCTGGCTTGAGGAGCGTTATTCCGCTGACTGACGACCGGGCGTTGTTCTCGGTTTAGCGAGGCGCCCGTTGCGCTCCGCTATCCGCCGCAACCGGGGGCGAGGTAGCAGGCTTTACTTCATCAAATCCATATGCTGTTCGGCCCGGGCCTTGATCAAAGGGTCAAGGTCCGACTTGTAGGGCCCGTATTTCGTGAACATCTCGTAGGCCTCGCGCGGCGGAATGCCGGACGCCCGGATGAAATCCTCCAGATCGTAGCGGACCTCGCCGTTGGCGACACCCTCTGTAAACTGAAGTCCCGTCTGCGATGTGGACATTTGAATCTCCTATATCTGGAGCCCGCAACGACGGTGTTGGTTTCCCGCGGCGGCAGGCGTTGCTAGGTGGCTTCGCTTGTTCACGAAAACGGCGCCAGATGCAGAACTCGGCGCGATGACTTTGAACGCGTCACTGTGGTCTTCAGAATGCGGTGGCGTGCTCTCGGCAAATATACGCGGGAACCACGCCGCCGAAGATGCCGAACATACACTAAGGGCTTCAACAGGTTTGAGGGGTCAGCCGCCGCCTGCCCATGCTATGAGGCGTGCCACTCGGCCTGGCATTCAACTTCGGCGGCGAAACATACACCATCAAGCTGCCGGCCCAAACACAGGAGTGGTCTTTACAGGGCATTGTTGCAAAAAGTGACCTTGGCTCCGACGCAGGGCGAAACCGATAAGTGAGGGCACGGAATGGGCGGTCAGCATTCGGTGGGCGAACCGGCGGCTTGAAAGCGGGCCTCGAACTCACGCCGCAAATTTCTCCTGACTTCCGCCGCACGCTGGCGTCGCTTTCGGATGCTGGTTACGGGACTATAAGGCGGAACATTGGTCGGACGCCCCTCGGCATCGACGGCAACCATGGTGAAATAGCAGGAGTTCGTGTGTCTGCGCTCGCCGGTCCGGATGTTTTCTGCTTCGACGCGGATCCCGACTTCCATCGAGGTTCGCCCGGCATGATTGATCGAGGCGCGAAAGGTCACCAGTTCCCCGACATGGATTGGCTGGCGAAAGACGACCTGGTCCACCGACAGGGTCACCGCATACTCCTGCGAATAGCGCGAGGCGCAGGAAAACGCGACGCGGTCGAGAAGATTGAGCAGGGCGCCGCCGTGGACCTTGCCGCTGAAGTTGGCCATGTCGGGCGTCATCAAGACGACCATTTCAAGCTCGCTGGTGTCATGCCCGGCTTCCACGGCAACTCCCTCTAAGATAATCGCAGCCCTTCTGGACCGATGCACGGGCGACGATGCCAGCATTCCAAGCCATGGTCCAGCGGTCAGTGAGGCGTCCGGCTCGCTCGGCAACCGTAGGACCGAAGCTGGCCAATCGCACGCGGCGGGCCAGCATGGTCGACATCTAACCGTCGAGCATCGTGCTATATTCCGGATGCTTTACCGCGAAGGCGGCCATGAACGGGCATTTGGCGATAATGCGAGCTTGCCTTTGGCGGAGCGTCTCGAAGACCTCACGGGCCAGCCGTGTGCCGATGCCCTGTCCGGAAAGCGCCGGCGGAACCTCCGTATGGGTCAGGACGATCCTGCCGTCCTCCTTGCGATAATAGGCAACAGCCATCTCGCCGCCGATGGCAAGCTCGAAGCGTGATGCCGCGACATTTTCCCGAAGTTGATCGTGCATTTCCTATCTCCAATCGCACCGGGGATGATCCGGATCTCGGCCGGTACAGTCCCTGCATTCCTATCGATTGAGATCACATTCCGACCTGGGCGAACGTAAGACGGTGTTCGGGAATTGAGAATTGCGATGTTGTCCTGCCAATTCCGAACCTCCTTGATCACGCAGGATGCAATCGTAGCGAACGCTAATGCAACCTCTCTAATTAATGCTCCTGATGTGGTAAAATCGGCTTTGGGAGCAGCGTCGGCACGAGGAAATGCCGGACAACGTTTCAACTTGTCGCATGTCGGTTCGCATGGACGTTGAGATCGCATCTCCGCCATGCCGGATAGGGTGAGGTCCCCCTACGCGAAAGTGGCCTTTCGATAACAACTGGGAATGGGAGGTGTACAATGGTTCGCAAACTGTTTCTCACCTTGGCTGCTGCAGCGTCTGCAATTGCAATCGCTGGAGCCGCGTGGGGCGACATTACGATCCTCGTGCCGTCGGGCAGCGAGGGCGACGGCCTTAGAGCCGCCGCCGCCGACTACTCGAAGATGAAGGGCGCAAAGGTGGAGGCCGTCCAGGCGCCTTATGCCAATGTTTTCGAACAGGGCGCCAATGCTGGCGCTACCAAGTCTGGCGTCTTCGATATCATCCTGATGGACGACCCGTGGATTCCGTTTTTCGCCGAGAACGGACATCTCGAGGATCTGACGGCTTTCTTCAAGAACGCCGGAATGGAGGGACCGGACAGCGATTTTCTTTCGAAGTCGCTAGCGGTATGCCGCAACCCCTACAATACAGGACCCTATGTGTGCCTGCCCTATGTCGGGAACGCGCAGATGTTCTTCTACGACGCCGCCAAGTACAAGGAAGCCGGGGTCGAGGCCCCGAAGACCTGGGATGACGTGCTGAACGCAAGCCGCAAGCTGACCGAAGGCGGAGGTGGCCGTTACTTCGGCTACGTCTTCCGCGGCGGCCAGGGCAATCCCGTGGTTGCCGATTTCATGCCGATCTTCTGGTCCTATGGCGCCGATCTGTTCAATGCCGACCGAACCAAGGTAACGATCGACACGTCTGAAGGGGCCACGGCCATGAAGACATTCATGGCGCTGCGCGACGTCTCGCCGAAGGGAGTCGAGAGCTACAATGCCAACGAGGTCGGCACGGCGCTTGCCGCCGGTGCGGCCGCCTCATCGATCAACTGGCCGAATTGGGTTGCGACCTTTGAAGATCCGAGCCAGTCGAAGATGGTCGGCAAGATCTCTTACAGCCCCATTCCCGCTGGAACGAAACCGGGCAGCTCGGAAATTGGCCACTGGACCATGGGCATAATGGCGGCCTCCAAGAACAAGCAGGAAGCCTTCGACTTCATGGTGTGGGCGACCTCGCCGGAGCAGATCAAGATTTCCGCCACGCGCGGCAATCCGCCTGTCCGAGCCTCGGTCTTCACCGATCCGGAACTGACCTCGCAGGAACAGTTCCGGCATTATCCGGTCTTGATGGAGGCGATCCAGGCCTCGACGCCTCGTCCACGTCATCCGAAGTGGCCGGAGATCGAGAATGCCTTCGGCATAGAGCTTTCCAAGGCCGTCGCGGGTACGATCACACCGGAAGAGGCTCTTAAAAACGCCCAGGCGGCAGTCGAACAGATCACCGGGCTTAAATAGGCAGCGGCTCGTGCGGAGCGGGGTCTTCGGACCCGCTCTCGTGTCACGGCGCCGGCAATCGTCTGCGGTGAGCATACCGCTTTCGAGTGGAATGACTGAAAGCGGATGAGATGCCCTAGATTCAAGGTGCCCGATCGTCCTCAGCGCGTTCAATTGAACGCGCTGAGGACGATCGGGCGGGAGGGACCAATGTTGAAGTCCGAAAAGGAAACATTGGCCGCGCAGCTTCGACCAGGTGGTGGTTTGGAGCGGTGGGCAGAGCGCCATTTGCGCTTCCTCATGCTTGCGCCGACGATCCTGATATTGCTCGGGCTGACGATCTTTCCCAGCCTCTACATGTTCTATGCCGCGGTTCACAAAATCAGCCCGAACCCCGATCTGCCCTGGGAGTTCGTCGGCGCCGACAATTTCGCCCGACTTCTTTCCGACACCCAATTTCACGTTGCGCTCTGGAACACGACCGTCTTCACCGTCGTGGCAGTGACGACCGAATTCCTCCTCGGTCTCGGCCTGGCTCTGCTCCTCGATAAATTCATCCGCCGGCTGACCTTTCTGAAAACTGTCCTGATGGTTCCCATGATGCTGCCGCCGGTCGCCGTCGCGATCACATGGAAGCTCATCTATGAGCCTCAGTTCGGCGTCCTCAACGAAATCATGTATCGCCTTGGCCTTCCATTGCAGGCCTGGGCGGGTGACGTGAACCTCGCGATGTTCTCGATCATCGTCGCCGATGTCTGGCAATGGACACCGTTCATATTCCTCCTGATGCTGGCGGGGCTAGCCAGCCTGCCGGTCGAGCCTTACGAGGCCGCAGCACTCGACGGCGCCTCGTCCTGGCGGCAGTTCTGGGATCTGACGCTGCCGTTCCTCAAACCGGTCATCGCCATTGCCTTGCTCCTGCGCGTCATGGATGCGCTGCGTCTCTTCGATCTGGTCTTCATTCTGACGGGAGGAGGCCCGGCCGACCGGACCAAGGTCTTGAGCCTCTATATCTATCAGGTTGCCTACCGTTTCGCCGATCCCGGCTACGCGGCGGCGATATCGCTGTTCGTGCTGTTCGTGACGATCGTTCTCAGCACCTGGTTCATGAAGCGCATGCGGCTGGCGGAATAACCATGACGATAGCGACAACCATACAAGCACACAGCCGCGCCAGGGAGGTGTTCATCCGTCTGGCGGCCTATCTGACGATCCTTGCCGCGCTGGTCATCACGCTTTTTCCCGTCTATTGGATCGCGGCGAACTCGTTCAAATTTGATATCGACATCTTCGCCGTGCCGCCGGAGTGGCTGCCCCGGAACCCGACGCTGAAGCACTATGACGAGGCGTTCATCCAGCGCCCGTTCTTGCGCTACGCACTGAACAGCTTTCTCGTGGCCGTTGGAACGACCATCGTTTCCGTGGTCTTCGGCACCATGGCCGGCTATGCCTTGGCGCGGTTCAGTTATCCGTGGCAGTGGCGAAAGCAGATCTCGTTCTGGATACTCTCGACGCGCATGATGCCTCCTATCGTCAGCATCATTCCGCTCTACCTGTTCTTCAACTACTTCGACATGCTCAACACGAAGTCGGCGCTCATTGTCGCCTACACCGCCTTCAATCTGCCGTTTGCGACCTGGATGATGAAGAGCTACTTCCAGGACCTGCCGGTCGAGCTGGAGGAGGCCGCGATCGTCGACGGTGACACGCGGTGGGGTGCGTTCCTGCACGTGGCGTTGCCTCTCGCCAGGCCGGGGCTTGCTGCCACCGCCATCTTCTGCCTGATCATCTCGTGGAACGAGTTCCTGCTTTCCCTCATCATCACGCTCACCGAGCAGTCGCAGACCCTGCCGATCGGCATTGCCGGGCGGGTGACGCAATACAGCACCTATTGGGGCGAAATCAGCGCGGCGGGCTTCATGGCCTGTGTGCCGATCGTCATCTTCGCCTTCATCGTCCAGAAGCATCTCGTCCGGGGACTGTCCCTGGGCGCCGTCAAAGGTTGAGACCTATGGCGTCCGTCACGTTCATCAACGTCTCTAAGAAGTTCGGCGAGTTCGTCGCCGTGAGCAATTTCAACCTCGAGATCAAAGACAAGGAGTTTCTCGTTCTGCTCGGACCCTCCGGTTGCGGCAAGACGACGACAATGCGCATGGTCGCGGGTCTCGAGGAGGCCACGTCCGGCGATATCTACATCGAGGCCGACCGCATCAACGGTGTCCTGCCCAAGTACCGCGACGTCGCGATGGTCTTCCAGTCCTATGCCTTGTATCCGCACCTCACTGTCGAGGACAATATCGGCTACCCGCTGAAGATCCGCAAAGTGCCCCCGGCCGAATACAAGCGTCGAATAGCCGAGGTCGCGCGGCGCGTGGAACTCGACTCGATGTTGTCGCGTCTGCCGAAGGAGCTCTCCGGTGGCCAGCGCCAGCGCGTCGCACTCGCCCGCGCCATCGTCCGCACGCCACGTGTCTTTCTGATGGACGAGCCGCTTTCCAATCTCGATGCCAAGCTTCGCACCCAAATGCGCGCGGAGCTGAAACACCTACAGCATGAGCTGCAGGTTACGACGATCTATGTCACCCACGACCAGATAGAGGCGATGACACTCGCTCACCGCGTGGCCGTGATGAACAAAGGCGTGATCGAGCAGCTCGGAACGCCGAAGGAAATCTACAACGATCCGCGCACCCTCTTCGTTGCCGGGTTTATCGGCTCGCCGCCAATGAATCTGATTCCGGGGGAAGTGAAAAACGGTGTGTTCGTTAGGGCCGGCCTCAGGGTGGCGGGTCTCGGCCGGGCAGACATCTCGCGCGCCGTCCTCGGTGTCCGCCCAGAGGATGTCCATGCGGCCGGAGCCGAGGATGCCGACATCAATCTGGTCGCGCCGATCTATTCGGTGGAGCTCACCGGCGAGAACACGCTTGTCAGCCTGCAATTGGGCGGCCAGCTGATGACCTTGCGCGCCGACAAGAACTTCGCAGGCCAGATCGATCAGCGGATCGGCGCGAAGGTCGCGACAGACCGCGTGTTTCTGTTCGACGGAGAGACTCAATACCGTGTCGACTTCTGACATCTGGATGGTGATCGTGATCACCGTGACATTCCGCGCGGCCGCGGCCGATGCCGGCGGCCCCATCGACGGCAATCCGCTGATCGAAATTCCTGCCGGCGCGTTCGTCTTCGGTCGCGACGACGGCCCCGAAAACGAACGCCCGCGCCGCGTGCTGGAGGGTCGGGCGTTTGCGATCAACCGTACCGAGATCACGAACCGGCAATACGGACGCTTCGTCGGTGAGACCGGTCACCGCCCGGCCTTCTACGCAAATCACCCGGTTCTGGGATCGGACAACCGGCCGGTCGTCGGGGTGAACTGGGGGGACGCCGATGCTTTTTGCCGTCACTACGGGTTGGCGCTGCCGTCGGAGCAACAATACGAGAGAGCGGCACGCGGAACGGCGGGCAGCGCATTTCCGTGGGGCTCGGCCCCTAGGGACTTGGTGCGGGCAAATTCCGGCGCAGATATCTGCTGCTCCGGCGACGCACGCGACGGTTATCCGATGACCGCGCCAGCGGAGTCCTTCGCTGATGGCGCAAGCCGAGAGGGTGTCCTCAATCTCGTCGGCAATGTCTGGGAGTGGACCAGCGATATTTACGCGCCCTACGAAGGTTGGCCCGCCGCGAAAGGCGCGGGACTATACCGGGTGCTTCGCGGTGGCTCCTGGAACAGCGATGCACGCCACCTTACGACGACCTATCGCCTCGCCTATAATCCGGAATTCCGTTTCTCGGCCAATGGTGGCTTCCGATGCGCCCGCTCCGCGACTTGATATTCGCTGCTGGTCTTCTGCTCCTGGCAGCCGGCGCCGGCGCCGAGCCGGCAGTGGCGCCCGGCTACCGGCTAGAAACCGCCCGCATGCCGGGCGCCGCGTTCGCCGGCATGTCGCGCGACGGCGAGGCCCTGCTCGTCACCGATCTCGCCAGCGGTCGGCTTTACCGCCGCGGCGCCGAGGGTAAGCTCGTCGCGTTCGGTCCGGTCTTTTCGCATGGCCTCGACGTGATCGGCGACCCGACCGGTCCCTACCGTGTCGCGCGCGCCGGCGACGTCCTCGTCGTCGCCCAAGGGTGGACGCCTGCCAACTCCGACGCAGGCCCCTATGACCACGCCCTCATAGCGATCGATGGCGCTGGCGCGGTCCGCGTCATCAGCAGCGATTTCTGGAACCCGTTCGACTTCATCGTGGCGGGCGGCACCTACTACGTGATCGATGCCGCGCGAAACAGTGTCGAACGGGTGCAACCGGACGGTAAGAAGAACACGATCATGACGTTCCGCCGCATGGACGAGGCGGCGACGGCGCTGCAGGATCTTTCACCAACGGAGTTCGCGAAAGGGAACAGCTATGAGGTCGATGCGGTGCCGACCGGAATCGCGCTGCGTGACGGGCGCCTCTATGTCGCGCTGTTCGGCGGCTTTCCCTTTCTTGCCGGTGCCGGAAAGATTGTCTCGATCCCCGAGGCCGGCGGCGCGTCAAGGCCGCGGCTCGACGTTGAAGGGTTGAATGCGCCCGTGGCTGTCGCCTTCGACAGCGATGGGGAGATGCTTGTTCTCGAACACGGCGTCTACGATCAAGGGGAAGGCTTCCGGAAGGGCAGCGGTCGATTGCTCAGGCTCGACACACGGACGGGCCGGCGAAAGATCATTCTCGACGCCCTGACCCGACCGGTGTCCGTCCTTGTCTGGGACGAGCGACGGCTCGTCGTTTCCGATCTGGGCGGCAACCTCCATTTTCTGACACGTGAATAGGCGCACTGACCACCAGAAAATGCTCATCGGCCGATGCGGCCGCACCACAGACGGGCGGGCACCGAGCATTGAAGAGATGGTGGCAAAGACGTGTCGCCGTCAGTGCGGCGACACGTCTTTGCCCGTTCAAGTCAGGTGGGCCTGTGTCCCCTCAGTCCGTAGAAGGCGATATAGGCATAACAAGCTACGGGCATCAGGAAGGCGAGGTGAATGCCGATCGTGTCGGCAAGGGCGCCTTGCAACAGCGGGAGCAGTGCGCCGCCGACGATCGCCAGGCACAGGATTCCGGAGCCTTGGCTGGTGTATTTTCCAAGTCCGTAAAGCGCGAGGCTGAAGATCGTCGGAAACATGATCGAATTGAAAAGCCCGATCGCCAGCACCGACCACATTGCAGTGTCGCCATTTGAAAAGACCGTCAGCAACAGCAGGGCAATGGCCGCGGCCGCGTTGAGGGCGAGCGCTTTGCCGTCGTTGACATAACGCATGGCGACCGCGCCGATAAAGCGACCGACCATGGCGCCGCCCCAGAAATAGGAAACGTAATGCGCGGCCTCGGCCTCGGAAAGACCGGCGATGTCAGGCTGGCTGAGGAAGTTGACGAGGAAGCTGCCGATACTCACTTCGGCGCCCACATAGAGGAAGATGCCCACTGCGCCGAGCACCAGGTGACGATAGTGCCAAGCCGATTTGCCATCGGTGATGGGCTCGATCTCGTCCTGAACGTCGACGCTTGGCAGCTTCAAGGCTGCGAAAAGGGCTGCAAGCAGCAAAAAGGCGGCGGCCAGCAGCATGTAGGGCGCTTTGACGGCATTTGCTTCCGCCAACCGCATCACCCCGAGTTGCGCGGGCGCGACATCCGTCGTGGCAACGGTCGCGGCCGACAGGATCAGCAGTGCGCCGAACATCGGTGCGAGTGTCGTGCCGAGCGCGTTGAATGCCTGGGTCAAGGTCAGACGGCTTGCGGCGGTATCCGGTGGGCCAAGGACGGTCACGTAAGGGTTGGCCGCGACCTGCAGCAAGGTGATGCCGGATGCGAGCACGAACAAGGCGCCGAGGAAGAGCGCATAGAGCTGATAGCTCGCGGCTGGAACGAAAAGCGCGCAGCCGATCGCCGCAATCACCAGGCCAAGGACGATGCCCCATTTATAGGAGATGCGTTTGACCAGCGCGCCAGCAGGCAAGGACACGATGAAGTAGGCGCCGAAGAAGCAGAACTGAACCAGCATCGACTGTGTGTAGTTCAGTGCAAAGACATTCTTCAGGTGCGGTATGAGAATGTCGTTCAGACACGTGATGAAGCCCCACATGAAAAAGAGGGACGTAAGGGCGAAGAGGGCGAATTTGTAACCGGTTGCGCCGGATTCCATGGGCGGAGCCGCGCCCGCGGCTTGAGCGCCGGTGGTGATGATACCTGCCACTGTGATAACCTTCTGTTGTTGTTGACGCCGGGGACGTTGCTTGGGAACCGTCGAAGGACGAGCCGGCGGCAGCCCGGGAGACGCTTGGGAGGCATGAAGACCCCTGGGGCTGCGGGGCGCTATATACAGCGAGATATCGATTTTGGTAGCGTTTAAGCGATTTCTACTGCGTATTATGATCGATTTTTGAACGGGCGACACAAGTGCCGAACGGATATTAAGCCGGTGCTGCCGCCGCGTTCTATCGCGGTTCTCTGCATCGGCGAGATCATGCCAGTGCTCCGTGCCACCAGTGACACAAGTCTTGCGCGACCGCCTCATTTGACGGTGGCCGGGATGGTCGCACCATTTGGTCAGCGCTCAGGCTCCCAGTTTCTCCCGTTCTGCAAGCCGCCACGCCCTGGGCGTCATTCCGGTCTGGCGCAGGAAGAAGCGCGAGAAATAGGCGGGATCGGCAAAGCCGAGCCGGAAACTGATCTCCTGCACGCTGCCACGGGTGAAGACGAGCTCGCGCCGCGCTTCGTCGGTCAGCTTGCGCGCGATGATCTCGTGGGCGCTTTGGCCGGTGACGCTGCGGGCGATACGATTGAGATGCGTCGGTGAGAGGCCGAGTTCGCGTGCATAAAACGCGGCCGGCTTGTGCGAGCGATGGTGTTGCTGGACGAGGCCCAGGAAATGTTCGACGCGTCGCTCGTTCTCCGTGTCGGCGGCATCATCCTCGACGGGGTACGCTTCATCGAGGCGGGCGCCCAGCGTCAACGCCGACGTCAGATAGGCATCGAGCAGGTCTGTGCGGTGGCTCCGGTTGGCTTCCCATTCCGCACCCAGCCGGGCAAGGGTCGATGCCACATAGCGGCCGTCGTCATTGTCGTCGAGGCGGGTAAGACGTGGCGTCGCCATCCAGGCGCCGAGACGGCTGCGTTCGCCGGGCGATACCCTGAGATGCGAGGCGAGAACGGTGAACACGAACCCGTCGATATCGCGGGAGAAACGGAAACCATGGCTGGTCGATGGCGGCACGGTGATCATCACCGGTGGGCGAATAGCGTGCACCCTTTCGCCGAACACCGCATCTCCCGATCCGCCGGCAATGTACAAGATCTGAAAGAAGCTCTCGTGCCGATGCAGCCCGATCTCCCAATGATGCAGGCTGCTGCGCGACGGGATCGTTTCGCAATGCAGCCAGAAATCGGGCCGTTCTCGCAACTCTTCACCGTAAAGCTCGTAGGTCGGGACCGCTCTTTTCATCACGTGCATCCATTGGCGCTGTTCGATTAGTGCAATTTCTTGACCAAAATGTCCATTGAGCCGGATGGCTTGCCCGCGCAGAGTTTTGTCATAAGCCAGTTTCGGGAGGAAAGCATGCGCACACAGGTTGTCATCATCGGTTCGGGCCCATCGGGCCTTCTCCTCGGGCAATTGCTAACCGGTGCCGGTATCGACAACGTCATCCTCGATCGCGTCAGCAAGGATTACATTCTCGGCCGCGTGCGGGCTGGCGTGCTCGAGGAGGGAACCGTCGGCCTGATGGACCGGGCGAAGGCCGGCGCCCGCATGCATGCCGAAGGCCTGCCGCATGACGGCTTTTCGTTGGCCTTCGATGGTCGGGATCATCGTATCGACCTTTACGGCCTGACCGGCGGCAAGCGCGTGATGGTCTACGGCCAGACGGAATTGACGCGCGACCTGATGGAGCAGCGGGCGCTGACCGGCGCGCCATCGATCTACGCGGCGGCAAATGTCGCACCGCATGATTTCGATGGGCAAAACCCCTATGTGACCTATGAACGGGACGGCATAAACCAGCGTATCGATTGCGATTTCATTGCCGGCTGCGACGGATTTCACGGGATAAGCCGAAAGTCCGTTCCTGAAAAGGCGATCCGCACCTTCGAAAAGGTCTACCCCTTCGGTTGGCTCGGCATTCTTGCCGATGTCGCGCCGGTCAGCCACGAACTGATCTATGCCAATCATCCGCGCGGGTTTGCGCTTTGCTCGATGCGTTCGCAGACCCGCAGCCGATATTACCTGCAGTGTGCGCTCAACGAAAAGATCGAGGACTGGACCGATCAGCGCTTCTGGGACGAACTCAGGCGGCGGCTGCCGGCCCACCACGCCGAGGCGCTCGTAACCGGGGCGTCGTTCGAAAAATCGATCGCACCGCTTCGCTCCTTCGTTGCCGAGCCGATGCGTTTCGGGCGGCTGTTCCTGGTCGGAGACGCCGCCCATATCGTGCCGCCCACCGGCGCCAAAGGCTTGAACCTTGCGGCAAGTGACGTGCACTACCTCTTCGAAGGGCTGCTGGAACACTATCAGGACCGTTCGAATGCCGGTGTCGACGCCTATTCCGCGCATGCGCTGGCGAGGGTGTGGAAGGCGGTGCGTTTTTCCTGGTGGATGACAACCATGCTTCACCGCTTCCCTGATACCGGCGATTTCGACCAGAAGATCCAGGAGGCCGAACTCGATTATCTCACCCATTCGCGCGCCGCCGCGACGGCGCTTGCCGAAAACTACGTCGGGCTGCCGTTCTGAGGCAGGCTCTTCGCGGAGAGATCGCTGCGCAGCATGCCGTAGATGGCGGTGTCCCACCTGACATCGCCAACTCTCGCTGAAGACCGCCGCACACCTTCCTCGATAAAGCCGAGTTTGAGATAGGTGCGGATCGCCGCCGTGTTGAACGTATAGACGTTGAGTTCCAGCCGCTCGAAGATCGGGTTCGCGAAGAAACGCTCTATGATGCACTGGAGAAAAGGGTGGGCGAGGCCCAGTCCGCGAAGCCGTGGGTTGATCGCCACGCGGCCGAGACGGCCGACGCCATTTTCCCAGTCAAGTGCGATCTGGGCGTGACCGGCAAGATTGCCATCGACAATGCCGGCAAACATCCATCGCGCCGGCTCGTTCCCGGAGGTCGAAGCCTGCATCTCCTCGAGCTGCGTCGCGTCGAACGGAAAGCGAAGTCCCGGTCCACCCCATTGGGTCAGCGCTGCGGCGGTCGGGAACCAGTCCAGCATGTCGGCAATGTGGTGTTTGGCGAAGATTTCGAGCTGCACTGGAACGGTCCGCATGGTGTTTCAGCAAAATGATTGGGGCCGCAATCTCGGCTGACGAGGAGGTTTTGTAAAGGGCGGCGGGTGTCGACTGCCGGACCGCCGTCACGGTTTCGGGGCGATGTCCGATGCCGCCTCGCGGATGGTCTGCATCAGGATGGAAAGCGGCAGCGATGGAACGGCGTCGGCGCGCATCGTCAGGCCGACCGGGCCTCTGGTTTCGCTGGTGTCGATCGGCAGGACCGCAAGCGTGCCATCCTCGATATCGCTGGCGACGACACCCGCAGAAATGATCCAGATTGCATCGCTGGTGCGCACGAAGGCGCGGCCGAAGGCATCGGAAACCGTTTCGATCTGGTTGGGCAGGCCCGGTATGCCGTTGGCGATCAGAAAGTGTTCGACGAAGGGGCGGATGATGGAGGCGCGCGTCGGCATCAGCACCGGGTAGTCACCAAGATGGGCGAAGGCCGATTGCGCGTCCGAAAGCAACGGGTGCCCCGCACGCACGGCGAAGACCACCTGTTCGGAATAGAGATGCTCGAAAGAGAAGCCGGTCATCTTCTCCGGCGCCGCCAACCGGCCGACGACGAGGTCGAGGTCGCCGACCCGCAACTGTTCGAGAAGGACGGCATTCTCGCCGGTGACGATCTTGATGCGGGCGCCGGTGTCCTCCTCCAGGAAGAGCGACATCGCCCGCGGCATGATCCGCGTCGAGACCGTCGGCAATGCGCCGATCCGCACCGGCACGCCATCGCCGGAGCGCTCCTGCGAGACGGAATCGAGGCCCTGGCGAAGCGCGGTCAGCGCGGCACCGGCGTGGCGAAGAAAGACCTCGCCATAGCGGGTGATCTTGATGCCGCGCCCCTCGCGCTCGAAAACGGCAACGCCCAGAACCTCTTCCAGCTCGCGGATCGTCTTGGTGACGGCGGGTTGGCTGACATGCAGGAGTTCTGCCGCCTTCATGACGCTCTTCTGCCTCGCGACCTCGACAAAAGTCTGCAGATGACGAAACTTGACCCGGGCGTCGTTCATGGAATTCATAACTCTTGAGTTAATGGAATGCCGTGAAATATCATTTTACCTAACCAGATTAAACATACAATTTGGTTGCAGAGGAGAAGTGCCGTGCAGTTTGCCCGCATCAACGACATCACCATCCATTATCAGGTCATCGGCGCGACGGCCGAGCGGCCGGTGCTGGTCTTCGCCAATTCGCTCGGCACGGACTTTCGTATCTGGCGTGATGTCATCGTGCGTCTTGCCGGCGAATACGCCATCGTCCTCTACGATAAGCGCGGCCACGGTCTCTCCGATATCGGCCCTGTCCCTTACGCGATCGAAGACCATGCCAATGACCTTGCTGGCCTTCTCGACATGCTCTCGGTCAGCCAAGCGATCATCTGCGGTCTTTCGGTTGGCGGATTGATCGCCCAGTCGCTCTATCAACGGCGCCCGGATCTCGTGCGCGCCCTCGTTCTCTGCGATACCGCCCACAAGATCGGCACGCCGGAAATGTGGGCGACGCGCATTGCCGCCATCGAGGAGCACGGCATCGAGGCGATCGCCGACGGTGTGCTGGAGCGCTGGTTCACGCCGGCTTTTCGCAGGCCCGAGAACACCGCGCTTCCCGGCTACAGAAACATGCTGATCCGTCAGCCGGTCACCGGCTATGTCGCCACCTGCGGCGCGATCCGCGACGCCGATTATACCGAGGCGGCGGCCCGTATCGCGGTGCCCGTCCTTTGCGTCGTCGGCGACCAGGACGGTTCGACGCCGCCGGACGTGGTGCTTGCCACGGCGCGCCTCATCCCCGGCGCACGCTACGAAGTCATCCGCGATGCAGGGCACATCCCTTGCGTCGAAAACCCGGAAGCCCTGACCGCGGTGCTGCGCGCCTTCTTCGAAATTGCAATGCATGGAGACAAGAGCCATGAGTGATGCCTTCGCGCCCTCCGACCGCTATCGCCAAGGCATGGCGACGCGGCGGGCCGTCCTTGGCGACAACCATGTGGACCGCGCGCAATCGGCCTCGACCGATTTCGATCGGCCGTTCCAGGACCTGATCACCGAGGCCGCCTGGGGGCACGTCTGGTCACGGCCGACCTGGACGAAAAGGGAGCGATCGATCGTGACGATCGCGCTTCTGGCCGCACTCGGCCAGGACGAGGAGGTGGCCATGCATGTGCGCGCCACCGCCAATACCGGTGCCAGCCGCGACGACATCTGCGAGGCGCTGCTGCATGTGGCGATCTATGCCGGCGTTCCGGCCGCCAACCACGCGATCAAGATCGTCAAGCAGGTCTTTGCGGAAATGGACGCCGGCAAGGCGGCCTGACGGGAGTAACAGATGTCCGACAGAGCAAACAGGAAGTCCGAAACCGGCGCCTTCTTTCCCCGCGACAGAAACTGGCATGCGCCGGCGCTGACCCCAGGTTACAAAACCTCCGTGCTGCGCTCGCCGCAGAAGGCCCTGCTGTCGCTCGACGGCACGATCTCCGAAATCACCGGACCGGTGTTCGGACATTCGATGCTGGGCGAACTCGACAACGATCTCATCCACAACTTCGCCAAGCCGGGTGAAAGCGCGATCGGAGAGCGCATCATCGTTCACGGACGGGTGCTAGACGAGCGTGGACGGGCCGTTCCGGGCGCTTTGCTCGAATTCTGGCAGGCCAATGCCGGCGGCCGCTACCGCCACAAGAAGGAAAGCTATCTCGCAGCACTTGATCCGAATTTCGGCGGCTGCGGCCGCACGATCACCGACGACGATGGGTTCTATTCCTTCCGCACGATCAAGCCCGGCCCCTATCCCTGGCCGAACGGCGTCAACGACTGGCGTCCGGCCCACATCCACTTTTCGGTTTTCGGCCACGGCTTTGCGCAGCGGCTGATCACCCAGATGTATTTCGAGGGCGATCCGATGATCTGGAAGTGTCCGATCGTCAACACGATCGCCGATCGCCGCGCGATCGAGCAACTGATCGCGCCGCTCGATTGGGCAAACACCATCCCGATGGACGCGCGGGCCTACAAATTCGATATCGTGCTGCGCGGTCGCCGCTCGACGATGTTTGAGAACCGCATGGAGGGCAACTGATGGTCCAGGCGCTCGGCACTCTCAAGGAAACGGCGTCGCAGACCGCCGGTCCCTATGTGCATATCGGCCTCACGCCGAATTTCTGCGGCATCGACGGCGTCTACGATGCCGACCTCGGTACAAAGATGGTCAGTGAGCGGACGCTCGGCGAACGCATCACCGTCAGCGGCCGTGTGCTCGATGGTACCGGAACGCCGCTTAGGGATGCGCTGGTCGAAATCTGGCAGGCGGATGCCGCGGGTCTCTACAATTCCCCGTCGGAAATGCGTGGCGCGGCGGATCCGACGTTTTCCGGCTGGGGACGGTGCGCGACCGGTGCCGAAGACGGCCTTTTTCGTTTCGAAACGATCAAGCCGGGCCACGTTCCCTTCAAAGACGGCCGGCCGATGGCGCCGCACATCACATTCTGGATCGTTGCGCGCGGCATCAACATCGGCCTGCACACGCGGATGTATTTCCCCGACGAGGCGGAGGCGAATGCCGCCGATCCGCTGCTTTTGCGCGTCGAGCATCGCCATCGCGTTGCAACGCTTGTCGCAGCCGGCAGCGCCCCTAATTATATCTTCGACATTCACCTGCAGGGTGAGAAGGAAACGGTCTTCCTCGACATCTGAAACCGGAATGTCACGCAGAGACTGTTCCGTTGCATCCTGGTGCGTGGACGTCTCGAAGCAGAACGTGGCATTCCGTCTAAACGCGAACGGGCATCGCGACAACCATCGGGGGGACTATGACCTATTCCGCTTTCGATCATCCCTATCTCTCCGGCCTTCTGGGCGATGAGGCGGTGGCTGCCGAGTTTTCGACTGCTGCCGACATTCACGCGATGCTCTCCTTCGAGGCGGCGCTGGCGCGCGCTGAGGCGATCCACGGCGTCATCCCGAAAAGTGCCGCTGATCGCATCACCGAGGCCTGCCGCGGCTTTTCTCCCGATGTGGCCGCGCTCCGGCGGGCCATGGCCATCGACGGCGTCGTTGTTCCCGAACTGGTTCGCCAGTTGCGGGCAGTCGTCGGCGGCGAAGCTGCGGCGCACGTGCATTATGGCGCCACCAGCCAGGACGTCATCGATACGAGCCTGATGTTGCGCATGAAGGCTGTTGCCGAACTCTTCGCCACCCGTCTTGGCGATGTCGTGTCGGTGCTGGAGGAATGCGACGATCAATGGGGCGAGCGGATGTTGATGGGCCGCACGCGCATGCAGGCGGCGATACCGATCACGGTGTCCGATCGGTTGCGCACCTGGATCGAGCCGCTGCTCGATCACAAGGACCGGCTCGAGGCGATGGACCGTGACCTCTTCGCGATCCAGTTCGGCGGCGCCGCGGGCACGCTCGACAAGCTGAAGGATAAGGCGGACGATGTGCGCGCCACGCTTGCCGAGGAACTGGCGCTTGCCGATTTTCCGCAATGGCACAGCCAGCGTTCGGAAGTCGCCGATTTCGCCAACGCGCTGTCGCTTGTCACAGGCAGCCTCGGCAAGTTCGGGCAGGACATTGCGCTGATGGCGCAGCAGGGTGACGAAATCGAACTTGCGGGCGGCGGCGGATCGTCGGCGATGCCGCACAAGCAGAATCCGGTCGCTGCCGAGGTTCTGGTGGCGCTTGCGCGTTTCAATGCGACGCAGCTTTCCGGCGTCCACCAGGCGCTGGTGCACGAGCAGGAACGCTCCGGTGCCGCCTGGACGCTCGAATGGCTGATCATGCCGCAGATGGCAGGAGCAACCGCGGCGGCTCTGCGCCTCGCAGCTGAGCTTGCCGGCAACATCAGGCGGCTCGGCTCCGCCTGACGCTTAAAGCGCGTTGCGATCCCTCAGATTCGCATTCTGCGCTTTAAGCTATTGTTTTTTGCGCATGTCTTCCTCGCAAAACCGCTGCACACTTTTGCGCGACATGCTTTGAGTAGTTACGGCTACCCTTTGTTCGCAGCCACGCACTGCTTGTCCAGCCGCTTGAGGAAGACCGTGATTTCGCGCGCGACCTGCAGGTCGCCTTTGTTCTCGGCGACGGCGCGTCCCTCTGTCCAGATGCGCCGCGCTTCGTCGATACGATTGAGTTTCAGCATCGCGGCCCCGCTCAGTTTCCAGGCGGCCGAATAGGTGGGGTCATGTTCGATCGCGCGCCTGAGATGGACAAGTGCTGTCTCGGCATCCGCTTCCTGCAGACAGATGCTGCCGAGGGTAAAGCGCAGCAACGCATCGTCACGACCGTCGTCCAGAAGTTTTTCAAGCACCTGTCGCATGGCAGCTCCCGCATGGGTATCCGTTCGCACCGTTCAGATCGTCGGGCACGAGGCGCCCGATGGCAATGGATGCCCGCCTGATGTGGCGGCAAAGGGCGGCGATCTCTCAAGTGCCTGGTATTGCCGCTCGCTCCAGAGCAGCGGATCTGCATAGGCGGCGGTTTCGGTGGCGATGATCGTTCCGACACAGAGCCGGTGGTCGCCGACAAGGATAGAGGCGCTGAGCACGCAGTCGAGCCCGGCGGCAGCACCGAGAAGGCGCGGTCGGCCGGACGGCCACTCCGCCCATACGCCGACGAGATAGCGGCTGGCTGCCGCGACCCTGCCGGCGAATGCGTCAGCAACCAGTTCCTGTCCCTGAGCGAGCATCGCCAGCGAAAAACCACCATGTCTGGAAATGGTGCCCGCCAGCGCGCTGTCGGCCTTGATCGAAACGACGATCGATGGCGGGCTTGCGGAAAGCGAGAAGACGGCCGTCGCCGTTCGACCCAGGCATTCAGCGCCGCTGCCCGAACTGACGACGCAGACGGTCGACGCCAGTCGCGCCATCGTGTCGGCGAACTGCGGTCTGGGAACGGCGCGCTCGGCATGGGCGGTGATATCGACGGCGGCAAGCTTGGTCATGGGTGCAATCCGGCTGAGATATGGTCGGGGCGCCGCCGGTGCGGCGCCACGGCAGGCGTGTCAGGCAGACTTAAGCTCCGCCTCAGCGAACTCGTAGTTCGCCAGTCGGTCGAGGAAGTTGCTGACATAGTCGGGACGGCGATTGCGGTAGTCGATGTAGTAGCTGTGCTCCCAGACGTCGAGACCGAGCAGCGCCTTACCCTCGTTGGTGGCAACCGGGTTTGAGCCGTTGGCGGTCTTCGTCACCTTGAGCTTGCCGCCGGCGTCGAGCACGAGCCAGGCCCAGCCGGACCCGAACTGGCCGGTCGCCGCCGTCTTGAACGTGTCCTTGAAGGCGGCGACGCTGCCGAAGTCTTCTGTGATCTTCTTTTCAAGGCCGTCCGGAATGCGACCACCCTTGGGAGAGAGGTTGTTCCAGAACAGGATGTGGTTCCAGTGCTGCCCGGCATTGTTAAAGACGGGCGCCAGCTCGGCCTTGCCGTTGGCATGGCGAATGATGTCTTCGAGTGAAAGCCCGGCAAGGGCCGGATCCTTTTCGACAAAGCCGTTGAGTGCGGTGACGTAGGCCTGGTGATGCTTGCCGTGGTGGAATTCCAGCGTCTCGGCGCTCATGCCGCCTTCGGCCAAGGCGCCGATGGAAAAGGGAAGGGAGGGGAGTTCGAAAGGCATGGTTGAAATCCTTTTCAGCCGGATGGAACGCAGCGAATGTCTTGTGCGAAAACCATCAGACGTGTATTTAACAAGATAATTCTTTGTAAATCTCCGGGCGATAATATGTCAAGCGATCACTTGTTAAATCCGGATCAAAGCCAGGGCCGTTCGCCGGGCGAGCGGATACTGCTGGCGCTGAAGCTGCATGGACCGCAGACGTCGCCGGCGCTTGGCAAGCGCCTGTCGATAACCGGCGAGGCAGTGCGTCAGCAACTGGTGCGCCTTGCGGAGGACGGGTTTGTAAACTCCTGGTCGGAGGCACGCGGCGTCGGGCGTCCCTCGCAGTTCTGGGGACTGACCGCTTCGGGCCATGCCGAGTTTCCCGATACCCATGCGGAGCTGACAGTCCAACTGCTGCGCACCATCCGCCAGACGCTGGGGGATACGGCGGTCGATCGCATCATCGCCGCGCGCGAGGAGGAGACGCGAAACGGCTATCGTGCGGCGCTCGCTGGCGCCGGAAGCCTGCGGGACCGGGTGGAAAAGCTCGTTCGCTTGCGAACGGCCGAAGGGTATATGGCGGGATATGAGGAGGCCGGCGACGGCACCTTTCTCTTCGTCGAGAATCATTGTCCGATCTGCGCCGCCGCGGCCAGTTGCCAGGGCTTTTGCCGGGCGGAGATCAATATCTTCCGCGATATTTTGGGCCAGGACGTTGCGGTCGAGCGCACCGAACATATTCTCTCCGGTGCGCGCCGTTGTGCCTATGTCATTGTGCCAGCGACGCAAGGCAATCATCCAGGCGCCTGATTTCCCGGCTGGTTTGCCGGGAAATGCCGACGGTGCCGTGCGGACGCCGTAACGCTCGCAACTCGCGCACAGGCAAGGAATCGCGCAGGGGCGCGGCCGGCCACGTCAGATCTCAGCGCGCGCCCATTCGCAACGCGCCGTCAAGGCGGATGACTTCGCCGTTCAGCATCCGGTTCTCGCAGATATGCTGGACAAGGGCGGCAAACTCCTCGGGCTTGCCGAGACGTTGCGGGAAGGGAACGCTCTTGCCGAGCGTTTCCTGGACGTCCTGCGGCATGCCGGCCATCATCGGCGTTTCGAAGATGCCCGGTGCGATCGCCACGACACGGATCCCATGCCGTGCGAGTTCGCGGGCAATCGGCAGCGTCATGGCGACGACACCACCCTTCGAGGCGGAGTAGGCGGCCTGTCCGACCTGGCCGTCGAAGGCGGCGACGGAGGCCGTGTTGATGATAACGCCACGCTCGCCGTCTTCGCCGGGAGCCTCCATCTCCATCGCAGCAGCAGCCAGTCGGACCATGTTGAACGTGCCGACGAGATTTATTCCGATCGCGCGCGCAAAGCTCTCGAGCCGATGCGGGCCGTCGCGCCCAAGCACCTTTTCGCCCGGCGCGATGCCGGCGCAATTCACCAGCCCGTGGAGATGGCCGAACGTATCGACGGCTGCGGAGACTGCGGCGGCGCCGTCGGCCTCGCTGGTGACATCCGTCTTGACGAAAAGGGCGTTGCGTCCAAGCGCCTCGGCCATTGCCCGCCCGGCGTCTTCGTTGATATCTGCAAGGACGACGCGAGCGCCCTTGCCGTGCAACAGGCGGGCAACGCCGGCACCAAGGCCCGAGCCGCCCCCGGTGACAATGAAGACTTTCCCGTCGATCAGCATTTCAGAACTCCTCCAATACCAAACTCCGCCGCCGATCGGTGCTTGTCGCCAAAGTCACGGTGACGGGGTCCACTGCCATCGGGCGTGAGGTTAGCGTCTTTGAAACGCGGCGGAAATCGGCCGGAGCGATTTTTGATTTTGCGCTGCGGATAAAATCGCCCATCCGTCTTTCCCATCGTCGGGAAAGGCTGCGCCTCCGCCATGCGCAAGGCTCGGCGCTGAGGGCTGGTCAAAAGGGCGCGGATGGCTTAGAAGTGGTCCGCATCCGGTCGCAGCCCACCCGGTCAAAACAAGGGATCCACAATTATGAGAACTATCGTCATCTGCTCCGGCGGATTGGACTCCGTTTCGCTCGCCTATAAGATCGCGGCGGAACACGACCTCGTCGGCCTTCTTTCCTTCGATTACGGCCAGCGCCATCGCAAGGAACTCGACTTCGCCGCCGCCTGCGCGCGGCGGCTTGGCGTCCCACACCAGATCATCGACATTACGGGCGTCGGCCGGCACCTGACCGGATCGGCACTGACCGATGATGTCGAGGTGCCCGATGGCCATTATGCCGAGGAGACGATGAAGGCGACGGTCGTGCCGAACCGAAACGCCATCATGCTGGCGATCGCCTTCGGCCTCGCCTCGGCGCAGAAGGCAGAGGCCGTTGCCGTTGCCGTCCATGGCGGCGACCACTTCATCTATCCCGATTGCCGGCCGGGTTTCATAAACGCGTTCCAAAAAATGCAGGACGAGGCGTTGGACGGCTATGACAGCATCCGGCTGCATGCGCCCTATGTCGATGTTCCGAAAGCGGCGATCGTGGCCGATGGCGCCAAGCATGGCACGCCCTTCGGCGAGACCTGGTCCTGCTACAAGGGCGGTGCGCACCATTGCGGACGCTGCGGCACTTGCGTCGAGCGGCGCGAGGCCTTTCATCTCGCCGGCGTTGATGACCCGACCGAGTATGCCGATCCGGACTTCTGGCGGGCCGCCACCAGCCGCTTCTCGGCAGAGGCGGTTCGCTGATGTACCGCATTACCAAGGAGTTCCACTTCTCCGCTTCACACCAGTTGAGCCATCTGCCCGCCGATCACCAATGCGCGCGGCTGCACGGCCACAATTACATCGTCGAGGTCGAGCTTGCCGCTGCGGATCTCGATGAAAACGGCTTCGTGCGGGACTATCATGACCTGGCTCCACTGAAGCGCTACATCGATGGCAGCTTCGACCACCGCCATCTCAATGAGGTCCTTGGTCACGACCGGGTGACGTCGGAGTGCCTTGCCCGGCATTTCTACGACTGGTGCAAGGAACGGCTGCCGGAAACGTCGGCCGTTCGCGTGAGCGAGACGCCAAAGACCTGGGCGGAATACCGGCCATGACGGGCGCGGCGATCCGCGTCAGCGAGATCTTCGGGCCGACAATCCAGGGTGAGGGCGTGTTGATCGGTCAGCCCACGGTGTTCGTGCGCACCGGCGGCTGCGACTATCGCTGCTCCTGGTGCGATACGCTGCACGCCGTCGACAGCGACTATCGCGAGCAGTGGCGGCCGATGTCGGTCGAGGAAATCTGGGAGGAGGTGAGGCGGCTCTCGGGCGGCGTGCCGCTGACCGTCTCGCTTTCCGGCGGCAACCCCGCCATCCAGCCGCTCGGGCCCCTGATCGATCGCGGCCATGCTGAGGGCTATCGCTTCGCGCTCGAGACCCAGGGCAGCGTCGCCAGGGATTGGTTCGCCGATCTCGACGTCCTGGTCCTCAGCCCGAAACCGCCGTCGAGCGGCATGGAAACCGATTTCGCAAAGCTCAACGACTGTCTTTCGATGGCGATCGGGCGGCCCATGACAGTGCTCAAGATCGTCGTTTTCGACGATCGCGACTATGTCTATGCCAAAGACGTGGCCCGGCGTTATCCGTCGCTGCCGGTTTACCTGCAGCCGGGAAACCACACCCCGCCGCCGCCGGAGGACGACAGCGCGGCGGTGGACATCGACGGTGTGATGAACCGCATGCTCTGGCTGATCGACAAGGTGACCGGCGACAAATGGTTCGATGCAAGGGTGCTGCCGCAGCTGCATGTCTTGCTGTGGGGTAATCGACGAGGCGTCTAGAGCGCGGAAAGCAGCGTCCATAAATCGGGCGGCCTTCGGTCGCCCGCCTCTACCAGTCAATGCGTGGCGCCGACCTATCACCGCTCACACCGGAATATGTTAAAAATAACTGCCATATTGCCCGCCAAGCCGATAGTCCCCTTGAACAGCATTGATGTCCCGCTCGTGTTCATCACGCACAACGACATGGCGCTCCTGCCTTCCTTCCTGAAACACTATCGCAAGATCGGGGTAACGCGCTTCATATGCGTCGACGATGTTTCGAATGACGGCACGAAGGAGTATCTGCTCGAACAGCCAGACATCGACGTGTGGACGTCGAACATCAGATTGATTGAAGGACGATCCGCGTGCCCAGGTACGACGGGTCCCTGCCTAGTCTATCCTGAGACCATTTCGATCTTCAAAACATGTCGATACCCTATCGCGTGCGTCGCACCTTCCGGCCCGTCTCCAAGCACGCGGAGACCCGCGCATCGAGCAATGAGCAGGAAGCGCAACCTGCCGCACATTGCATCGGGAGGTCAGCGCCACCCCATGGGCTTCCGCCCAAACGGCACATGATAATGTTCCCATGCCTATTTTGGGATCGTGGCTTTAACGAGCGTATCTTTGTGCATCAGCGCGCACCACGTTTAACAACGTGGTCAAGACCAAGACGAAACATAACTGCTGAATTATGGTTTGCCGCCCATTTTTCATTTTTACATCACCGTTTCGCGTGACAAACTGACAGGCATCAAATTCGGATTGCTTTGCAATGACGGTGCCGGGTCGGGAGTGGACGGTGCCATAGGGAGGAAACATGAAACGAACCATTCTGGCCGCGCTTGCGGCCTTGGCAATGAGCGGCGCAGCCTATGCGGACACGATCAAGATCGGTGTCGTCGGACCCTTTTCCGGTCCCTTCGCGCTGCAGGGCAAGAACTTCAAGGCTGGCATCGACGCCTATATGGCGGTCAACGGCAGCAAGGTCGGCGACGATGATATCGAGATCATCTATCGCGACGTACCGCAGGCCGACCCGGCGCAATCCAAGGCGCTTGCCCAGGAGCTGGTCGTTAGGGAAGGCGTGCAATATCTGGCCGGCTTCTATTTCACGCCCGATGCAATGGCCGTCACCCCGCTATTGGAGCAGGCGAACGTGCCTCTCGTGATCATGAACGCTGCGACCTCGGCGATCGTAACGAAGAGCCCGCTGGTGGTGCGTACCTCGTTTACGACCTGGCAGACGTCTACGCCGATCGCCAAGGTGGCGAAGGATGCCGGCGTCTCCAAGGTCATCTCGGTGGTCAGCGACTATGGTCCGGGCGTCGACGCGGAAAACGCCTTCAAGGCCGGGTTCGAAGCTGCGGGCGGCGAGGTCGTCGAGGCGATCCGCATGCCGCTTGCCACCAACGACTTCTCGCCGATCATGCAGCGCATCAAGGATTCGGGCGCCGAAGGCGTCTTCGCCTTCCTGCCGTCGGGTCCGACCACGCTCGGTTTCGTCAAGGCCTATAATGAAAATGGCCTGAAGAGCGGCGGCATCAAGTTCTTCGCTCCGGGCGATCTGACGCAGGAATCCGACCTGCCGGCGCTCGGCGAAGCGGCTCTTGGTGTTCAGACGACGTTCCACTACGCCGTTTCGCACGTTTCGCCGGAAAACAAGGCCTTTGTCGAAGCGGCCTCGAAGGCCATCGGCAATCCGGCCGAACTCTCCTTCCCCTCGGTCGGCGCCTATGACGGCATGCATGTCATCTACAAGATGATCGAGGCAACCGGTGGCGAGCAGGACGCACAGAAGGCTGTTGATGCGGTCAAGGGGCTTTCCTGGACGAGCCCACGAGGGCCGGTTTCCATCGATCCCGAATCGCGCCACATCACGCAGAACATCTATCTGCGCGAAGTCGCCAAGGCTGATGACGGCACCTACTACAACAAGGAAGTTCAGACCTTCGAGAAGCAGGGCGATCCCGGTCTTGCGGCCCTGAAGTAGACGCTTTGGCAAATGCGGGCGCCGGTCGAGCGCCGCCCGCATTGCCCGCAACATACCGGGCGGCCGCGGCTTGACCGATCGGGACGCCCCCAAAGCACTCCCGCGAACGGTGCGATTGCGGTTTTCCATCCGGGAGTGCCAAATAGAGAGATGGAGCGTTTCCGTGCCGCCGTTTAAAGCGGAGCGATCCAGGCGCGCGCGGTTGATTGTTGGTGACGGGGCAGACCCGTCTCGCCGCGCCACCGCCAGCGATAACGAAAGGCATCGGACAGCCCCATGCAAACAGTCTTCAGCATAGCGATCGATGCCCTTGCCTACGGCATGGTGCTCTTCGTCATTTCCATCGGGCTTTCCGTGACAATGGGGCTGATGCGTGTCGTCAATCTCGCCCATGGCGCCTTTGCCATGATCGGCGGTTACATCGCCTCCTATGCAGCGCGCGATCTTGGCCTCGCCTATGGCTTTGCCATCGTGCTTGCCGTCTTCGGCACGATCCTGATCGCCATTCCGATCGAGCGCCTGCTTTACCGGCGCATCTACGGCGCGCCGGAACTGACCCAGGTGCTGATGACGATCGGCATCACCTTCTGCATTATCGGCATCGCCAACTACGTCTTCGGCCCGACGCTGAAGACCGTGCCGCTACCCGCGCAACTGCAAGGCTCCGTCGATCTCGGTTTCCGCGCCATCGCCACGCATCGGCTCTTTGCGATCCTATGCGGTCTCGCCGTAGCGGCAGCCCTCTGGTATGCGATCGAAAGGACTGCGTTCGGCGTGAAGCTGCGCGCCTCAGTGGACAATGCGGCCATGGCCGCCGCCCTCGGCGTGCGCACCGAGATCGTCTACGCCGTGAGTTTCGCGGTCGCGGTCGGCCTTGCCGCATTCGGCGGGGTTGTGGGCGCTGAACTTCTGCCGGTCGAGCCCTATTATGCGCTTCGTTACATGGTGACGTTCCTGGTCGTCGTGTCCGTCGGCGGTGCGGGCTCTATCCCCGGCGCACTCGTCGCCTGTCTGCTGCTTGGCGGCATTGACACGACCGGCCGTTACCTGATGCCCGAGTTCGGCGAATTCTTCTTCTATCTGGCCGTCATCGCGATCATCTGCGTCTTCCCGCGCGGACTTGCCGGGAGAGCCAAGGGATGACCATGACCACCACCAACGACTTGACCACGCAGACACCGGCCAAGCGCCGTTTTGGCGGGAGCGACCTGATCGGCCTTGGCGTCATCCTGGCGCTTGCCGTTGTCGGTTACTTCCTGTTCCCGACCAATCTGGCGCTGCTCACGCGCATCATCGCCCTCGCGCTTTTGGTGCTCTCGCTTGATCTCGTTACCGGCTATTGCGGCGTAGCGACGCTCGGGCATGCAGCCCTGTTCGGCGCCGGCGCCTATGCCGCGGGGATTGCCTCGGCGCATTACGGCATCAACGATCCGCTTTCGATGCTCGCCTTCGGCATCGTCGCCGGCGCCGTTGCCGGCCTCGTTTGCGGCGCGGTGATCCTGCGCGCCCACGGCCTGCCGCAACTGGTGCTGTCGATCGCCCTCATCCACCTGTTCCATGAGTTCGCCAACAAGGCGTCGTCCTGGACCGGCGGCAGCGATGGCCTCTCCGGCATTGCCCCGAGCGCGCTGCTTGGTCTCTACGAGTTCGACCTGTGGGGCCGCACGGCTTACGTCTTCGCCGTCGTGCTGCTGGCGTTGGTCTTCGCGCTCCTACGGCTGATCGTGCGTTCGCCGTTCGGCATGCTGTGCCGGGCGATCAAGGAAGATCCGATCCGCATCCGCTCGATGGGAGCATCGCCCAAGGCAGCACTGATGAAGATGTATGTCATCTCCGGTGCCGTCGCCGGCGTCGGCGGGGCGCTCAACGCCATCTCGACGCAGGTTGTCGGTCTCGACAGCTTGTCCTTCACCATGTCGGCAGAAAGCCTGGTGATGCTTGTTCTCGGCGGAACCGGCTCGCTCTTCGGTGCGCTGACGGGCACCATCGTCTTCATGTTCTTCGAAGACGTCGTTTCCGCCGCGAACCCGTTCCATTGGCTGACGATGGTCGGCGCTCTGCTGATCGCCGTCGTCCTCTTCGCGCCGAAGGGGCTTTACGGAACGGCAGCCGCCATCGTTGCCCGCCGCCGGGAGGCAAAGTGATGCAGCCCATCTTTGAAGTTCGCAACCTCAAGCGCGCCTTCGGCGGCCTGGCGGTCACCAATGACGTGAGCCTCAGCATGGCGCCGGGTGACCGCGTGGCACTGATCGGCCCGAACGGCGCCGGCAAGACCACGTTCGTCAACCTGGTGACCGGCAACCTTGCCCCTGATTCCGGCGAGGTTCGCCTTGGCGGCGAGGCGGTCACCGGCATCGATGCCATCGGTCGGGTGAGGAGGGGGCTCGTGCGCTCCTTTCAGGTCACGCGTCTGTTTCTCGACATGACGCCGGCCGAGCACGTTGCGCTCGCCGTGCTGCAGCGTGATGGCCGCTCGGGCCGCCTGTTCGGTAATTTCCTCTCGATGCCTGATGTGATGGATGAGGTCGGTCAACTGCTCGGCAAGCTCGGCCTTCGCGATCTGATGCATCGCAAGGTCAGCGAAATCGCCTATGGCCAGCAGCGCCTGCTTGAAATCGCCGTGGCGCTTGCCTTGAAGCCGAAGGTTCTTCTGCTCGACGAACCGGCAGCCGGCGTGCCGCAGAGCGACACCGGGCGCATCGAACAGGCGCTTTCCGACCTGCCGGCGGATCTCGCCGTGCTGATGATAGAGCACGACATGGATCTGGTTTTCCGCTTTGCCAAGCGCGTCGTCGTCCTGGCGGCCGGCGCCATCATCTTCGACGGTTCGCCGTCGGACGTCACCCAGGATCCGCGGGTGCGAGAAGCCTATCTGGGGAGCTATGCCAATGCCAGCCACGCCGCTTGAGGTAGAAAACCTGTCGGCCGGTTATGGACCGACGCGGGTGCTCGAAGACATTTCGTTCTCGGTTCCATCAGGTGCGCGCCTTGCCGTTCTCGGCCGCAACGGCATGGGCAAGACCACGCTGCTGGCAACGCTTGCCGGTCAGACGAAGCGCTATGACGGCCGCATTCGCATCGGCGATACGGATGTGACCGGTATACCGAGCGCTTCACGTGCCCGCAAAGGCCTGGGCTTCGTGCCGCAGGCGCGCTGCGTGTTTCCGACGCTGACGGTCGAGGAAAACCTGTTCGTCGGCCTCAAGGACCGGCCGAAGGCTGCGCTGCAGGAAGCCTACGATATGTTTCCGCGGCTTCACGAGCGGCGGCGCAACCTCGGCAGCCAGCTTTCCGGCGGCGAACAGCAGATGCTGTCGACCGCCCGCTCGATCCTCGGCCGTCCGTCGATCCTGCTGCTCGACGAGCCGCTCGAGGGTTTGGCTCCGGTGATCTGCGAAGAGCTGATGAAAGCCTTTGCCGAACTCGCCAAGACCGGCGACATGACGATCGTGCTGGTCGAACAGCGCATCCAGAGCGCCCTGGATTTTGCCGATCAGGTCATCGTGCTTGAGCGCGGACGCGTCGCCTGGGCCGGCACGCCGCAGGCGCTGTCAAGTGACCACGACGCCGTTGAGCGATTGCTTGGCGTCGGCGGGCTTCACTGAACCAGTAGGGCCAAATCTCTCTTCGGAGTTAGATCTTTGCCGATGCGACAACTCTATGTGTCTCATGTCGGCACGCTGCCTATTGCCGCACGTTGATCGCATCGGCGCACGCAGTAATAGCGAACGGGCCTGCCGGACCGAACCGGACGGCGTCAGCCGATCATCGCGTGCTGGCGCCGTTATACCGAGGCGCGCACGCGCTCCCAGGCGTTCATCAGGTGGCGGCCGAGCACTTCGGATAGTTTGGCCTTGTCGCGGGCTTCGAGCGCGACGATCATCTCATCGTGCTCGGCGACGGCGGCCGCCCACTTTTCCGGGCCCTCGTGGCCGATGAAGCGGATGCGCTTCAGCCGTGTCTGCAGGACGCCATGCATGTCGGCGAGCGCCGCATTTTCGGCGAGCTGGACGATCGCCGAGTGTATCTGCTGGTTGAGCTTGTAGTATTGCAGCCGGTCGCCGACCTTGTAGCGGCGGACCATTTCGTCATGCAGAGCGCGAACCTCGGCGATGCCGGCGTCGCTCGCTGCTTCGCAGGCGAGCTTGCCCGCAAGTTCTTCCAGTGTCTGCAGCACCGTCAACATGTCGTGCACGTCCTTGGCGCTGAAGCGCTTTACGACGGCACCGCGACTGGGCACGAGTTCCACTAGCCCCTCGCTCGCCAAGTATTTGATGGCCTCGCGCAAGGGCGTGCGGGAAACGCCGAGCTGCTCGCCGAGCTGGCCCTCATGCAGGCGCGTGCCGGGCGAAAGGTCACCTTCGATGATCATGTCGCGCAGGTGGCTGACAAGCGTGTCATGCAGAGCCGTCCGCCTGATCGGGCCGGGGCCACCGTCGGCGCGTCTCTCCAGTGGTGTGATTTCGTTCATCATTTCGCTTCTGCACTTGGCGGCCGCGTGTCGGCCATCCGTTCCCCGTGAGTGCCGATTGAATCAGCACTGTCTGATTGAAGCATGGCGACAGGGCTCGCCATCGTCAACAGAAAATGCTGCATACAGAATACAAAAGACTTGATGCAGAATTTTGAATAACGTATGACAGCCTGCGAAAAGCATGAAGTGGAGGACATCTCACATGACGACCAATGGTGCTGCCGGTAACGGCGCGCGTCCTGTCATCGCGCTCGCCATGGGCGATCCTGCCGGCATCAGCCCCGAGCTGACGGCGCGGCTGCTGGCCCTTCCCGATATTCGCGAAGCGGCGCACATCATCACCATCGGAGATCGCCGCATTTTGGATGAGGGCGCCAAGGCCGCCGGCCTGACGCTTGATCTTGAATCTTCGACACTTGAGGATCTCGACAAGGCCGGAACCGACCGCCACGTCTTCGTCGATCTCGGTCATCTCGATCCGGCAGATGTCGATCGCGGCGAAGCGACGCTCGCCGGCGGCACGTTTGCAACGCGCAACTTCCGCACGGCGCTGGAGCTTGCGCACGCCGGCAAGGCCGAGGCCGTCTGCTTCACACCCTTCAACAAGAAGGCAATGCGCTTTGCCTATCCCGGCTATGACGACGAGATCCGTTTCGTCGCCGACGTGCTCGGCTTTACCGGCAAGGTTCGCGAATTCAACGTCCTCGAGAAGGTCTGGAATGCGCGTGTCACCTCGCACATCCCGCTCAAGGAAGTGGCCGACAATCTCTCGGTCGAGGGCATTCTTGCTGAAGTCGAGCTGACCCAGGCCTGCCTCAAGGAGGCCGGCTACGAAGAGGCGAAGATCGCGATTGCGGGTCTGAACCCGCATGCCGGCGACGGCGGCAGCTTCGGCATGGAAGAGATCGACATCATCGAGCCGGCGGTCGAGAAGGCCAAAGCGCTCGGCTACAACGTCGATGGTCCGTTCCCGGCTGACACCGTTTTCGTTCGTGCGCTCAAGGAGGGCTTCAATGCCGTCCTGACGATGTACCACGATCAGGGCCAGATCGCGATGAAGCTGATGGGCTTCGACAAGGGTGTGACGATGATGGGCGGTCTGCCGTTCCCGCTCTGCACCCCAGCTCACGGCACTGCCTATGACATTGCCGGCAAGGGTATCGCCGATGTCGGCGCAAGCCGCGAGGCACTTCTGCTCGCAGTCCGCATGGCGAAGAAAAAGGCTGCCCTTTCGGCTGCCGCCTGAATTCGCACGCTTTCAAGCACTACCGGCGCAGGAGGAGGTCTTGCGCCGCATTTCACTCAACGGGAGGATTGGACATGAAGAAATCCGTTTCTATCGCATGCATCATGGCAGCCGCATTCGGCGTTGCCGCTCCGGCGTCGGCCTTCGAGCCCGACCGTCCGGTTGAATTCGTCGTCACGGCTGGCCCGGGCGGCGGCACGGACATCTTCGCGCGCACGATTCAGGCGATCATCGGCAAGTACGAACTGATGAAGGCGCCGGTTGTCGTCACCAATAAGGGCAGCGCCGGCGGCGCCGAAGGCTTCGTCTACACGGCGACCAACAAGGGCGACGCCTACAAGCTGGCATTCGGCACCAACAATGCCTACCTGCTGCCGGTCCGCGCCAAGGTGCCTTACAAGGCCGGCGACCTGACACCGGTTGCAGCGCTTGCTTCCGACGAGTTCATTCTCTGGGTCAACGGCAAGGCGCCTTACGCAACGGCTGCAGACTTTGCTGCCAAGGCCAAGGAAGGCGGACTGAAGATCGGCGGAAGCCAGTCGAAGGACGTCGACCAGATCCTCACCTCGATGATCAACGAGGCGACCGGCGCGACCATCAACTACATCCCGTTCAAGAGTGGCGGCGAAGCGGCTGTTCAGCTCGCCGGCGAACACCTCGACGCCAACGTCAACAACCCGAGCGAAAACCTCGGTCAGTGGCAGGCCGGCATGGTCAAGCCGCTTTGCGTCTTCAAGAGCGTCAAGCTGACGAACGACGCCAAGGTTGCCGGCGACAAGGGCTGGAGCGACATCCCGACCTGCAAGGAATCGGGCATTGCCATCGACAACTACTCCATGCCGCGGACCGTCTGGCTGCCGGCCGGCGTTGAACCCGATGCCGTCAAGTTCTACGCGGACCTGATGCGCAAGGTTTCCGAGACGCCGGAGTGGGCGAAGTATCTTGCCGATACCTCGCAGTCTCCCGCTTACATCGCTGGCGACGACTTCAAGGCCGCCATCGAGATGGACGGCGCCGCAGTCGGCGAAGTTCTGAAGCGCGAAGGCTGGCTCGCCAACTAAAATAGGCGATATATCGGGACGGGCGCTTCTATAGCGCCGCGCGTCGAGTCTGACGCCTAGAGGACGCTTCAGAGCGCCCGTCAACCGGTTCGAAAGGTCACGATCATGAGTGAGAACAGTGCGAATGGGCTTTCCCGCTTCGCGGTGGAGCTTGGCGTCGCCACGTTAACGGGTATCTTTGGTGCTGCCATCTGCTACGGCGCCGTCGATATCGGCGCCGGATGGAGCGATTTCGGCCCCGAAGCCGGCTATTTTCCCTTTTACATCGGTGTTCTGATCATTCTGGGAAGCGTTGCGAATGCCATCGGTGCATTCGTGAAGCACCGCGGCACGGGCGATATCTTCATCGATGGTGCCCGCGCGCGCGTCGTTGCCTCATTCCTCTTGCCGCTCGTCGCCTTTGCCGGCGTCTCCGCCTGGCTCGGGCTTTATGTCGGAACCGCGCTCTACATCGCCGGCGCGATGCTCTTCCAGGGGCGTTACAAGTGGTGGATCGCGCTGCCTTCAGGCGTTGCCGTTTCGCTCTTCTTCTTCATCGTATTCGAGATCGGCTTCAAGGTTCCGCTTTTGAAGGGACCGGTCGAGGCCTGGTTCGGGATCTACTGATCCCGCCCGCTTAAAGTTTCCCCGGGAGGAATGACATGGAAAATATCGGTCTTCTGATCGATGGCTTCGGCCACATCCTCAGCTGGAATCACATCCTGCTGATGATGGTCGGCGTCACGCTCGGCATTCTCGTCGGCGTTCTGCCCGGCCTCGGCGCGCCCAACGGCGTATCGCTGCTGTTGCCGCTGACCTTCTCCATGGATCCGATCTCCGCCATCATCCTGCTCTCCTGCATGTATTGGGGGGCGCTGTTCGGTGGCTCGACGACATCCATCCTGTTCAATATTCCAGGCGAGCCCTCGTCGGTGGCGACCACCTTCGACGGCTATCCGATGGCCAAGGCAGGTCAGGCGAGCCGCGCATTGACGCTGGCTTTCGTCTCGGCCGGCATCGGCGCGCTTGCCGGTGTGGTGATGATCACGCTCCTGTCGGGCTGGGTCGCGAACTTCGCGCTGCGGTTCTCCTCGCCCGAATATTTCGCGGTCTACTTCCTCGCCTTTGCAAGCTTCATCTCGATGGGTGCGCAATCGCCGTTCAAGACGCTCGTCTCGATGATGATCGGTTTCGCACTCGCTTCCGTCGGCATGGACACGATCTCCGGCGATCTGCGCCTGACCTTCGACATCCCGACCCTGATCAAGGGCGTCAGCTTCCTGATCGCCGTCATGGGTCTCTTCGGTATCGGCGAACTGCTGTTGACGACAGAAGAGGGCCTGCGCTTCGAAGGCATCAAGGCGCGCGTCAAGCTCGCCGAAATCGGCCGCACCCTGGTCGAGATCCCGCGCTACTGGTTCACCATTGCGCGCTCGACCATCATCGGCATCTGGATGGGCATCACGCCAGCCGGCCCGACCGCCGCATCGTTCATGAGCTACGGTGTTGCCCGTCGCTCGGCGCGCGACGGCTCGAAGTTCGGCAAGGGCGACCCGCGCGGTATCGTTGCGCCTGAAACCGCCGACCATTCGGCCGGCACCTCGGCGCTGCTGCCGATGCTGGCGCTCGGCGTTCCCGGTTCGGCCACGGCCGCCGTGATGATGGGCGGCCTGATGATCTGGGGCCTCACGCCCGGCCCGATGCTGTTTACCGACCGGCCCGACTTCGTCTGGGGCCTGATCGCCTCGATGTATCTCGGCAACGTCGTCGCCGTCATCCTGGTGCTTGCCACCGTGCCACTCTACGCCTCGATCCTGCGCGTGCCGTTCTCGATCATCGGCCCGATCATCGTCGCGGTGATCTTCTCCGGTGCCTATCAGGTGGCAAATTCCGTCTCCGATATCTTTATGGTCATCGGCTTCGGTGTTCTGGGTTACGTCTTCAAGAAGCTCGATTATCCACTGGCGCCGCTGGTTCTCGCCATGGTGCTCGGCGACAAGGCCGAGGATGCCTTCCGCCAGTCGATGCTTCTGTCGGGCGGGTCGCTCAATATCTTCTGGTCGAATGCGCTGGTCTCGTCCTTGATGGCGCTTGGCCTGGCAATGCTGCTGTCGCCTGTCGTCTTCGGACTGATCGGCCTGGTTCGCAAGCGCAAGCACGATGATGCAGCATCGCAAAACGATGCAACATCGCAGGGCGACGGTAGCGCGGCGGCTTGACGGAGCCGCCGCACCAAACTTCAAGAAATCGGGGAAACGCCATGGCAAACGCGCCGCGTAAATGGAACCGTGACACCTGGCCGATCGCGGCTGCGATGATCCAGTATCCGAACCTGCTGGCAGACGGTCGCTCGGTTCAGGATCAGTCGATCGAGGAATGGGCGCTGACGCTTGATGACGTCGTCGATGCCGGCTTCACCGAACTCGACCCGACCGACAGCTGGATCCGGCTTGCGGATCTGTCGCCGGCACGGCTTGAGAGCTTTGTCGCCTTGACGCGTGATCTCGGCCTGACCATGCCGGCGATCTCCACATCGCGCCGTAGCGTCATCGATCCGGATCATGGCGACGACTATCTCGCCTATGGCCACCGGGTGATCGAAACGGCTGCGGCGATCGGGGCAGGCTCGGTCTCCTTCGGGTTCTTCGGTCCTTTGACCGATGCGCAGAAGAAGGCGCTGTGGTTCTGGACGGTCGACGGCGTCAAAAACCCTGATGACGCCGCCATCTGGCAGAAGGGCGTCTCGCGCATCCGCGAACTCGGCCGCCATGCCGAGGAACTGGGCATCGAGCTGGCGCTCGAAATGTATGAAGACACCTATATCGGCTCGGCCGACAGCACCGTGCGCTTCGTTACCGACGTCGGCCTGTCGAATGTCGGCATCAACGCCGACCTCGGCAACCTGATCCGCCTGCATCGTCCGGTCGAACATTGGCAGGAGATGATGGCGAAGGTTGCACCCTTTGCCAAATACTGGCACGTCAAGAACTACAACCGCACCGAGGACGAAACGTCGGGGCTGATCGTCACCCATCCGGCTCCGCTGGAGTTCGGCGTGATCAACTACCGCTCCGCCATTCGCATGGCGCTTTCCCACGGGTTCCAGAGCCCGTTCCTCTGCGAGCATTATGGTGGCGATGGCCTTTCCGTCAGCGCAACCAACCGGGACTATCTGAGGCGCATTCTGCCTCGCGACTAAGGAACAAGTAGCGATGACCACGATCTTTGACGCACCGGAAGATTTCGCCGCAACCGCGCTCGCCGGCTTCAGCTCCATCTATGCCCGCAATGTCCGTCTGGTGAAGGGCGGCGTCGTGCGCTCGACCAAGGTGCCGAAGGGCAAGGTCGCCGTCGTTATCGGTGGCGGCTCCGGCCATTATCCCGCCTTTGCGGGTTATGTCGGTCCCGGCATGGCTGATGCGGCCGTTGCCGGTGACGTCTTTGCCTCGCCGTCGACCGCTGCCGTTGCGCGCGTCTGCCGCCATGCCGACCAGGGCGGCGGCGTCCTGCTCGGCTTCGGCAACTACGCCGGTGACGTGCTCAACTTCGGCGTTGCCGCCGAGCGGCTTCGGGCCGAAGGCATCGACGTGCGCATCGTGCCGGTGACCGATGACGTCGCCAGCGCCGCGGCTGAAACGGCGCCTAAGCGCCGCGGGATTGCCGGCGATCTCGTCGTGTTCAAGATTGCCGGTGCGGCAGCGGAAGCCGGCCTGTCGCTGGACGAGGTCGAGCGCGTCAGCCGCCTGGCGAATGACCGCACCGTCTCCTTCGGGGTCGCTTTCGGCGGCTGCACGTTGCCGGGTGCCAACCATCCGCTCTTCACCGTGCCTAAGGGCAAGATGGCGCTCGGCCTTGGCATTCACGGCGAGCCGGGCATCAGCGAAGAAAAGATCGTTTCGGCAACCGAACTTGCGAAATTGCTTGTCGGCAAGCTGCTGGCGGAACGCCCAGCTGGAACCGAGAAGGTCGCGCCGGTGCTGAACGGCCTGGGTTCGACCAAGTACGAAGAGCTTTTCGTTCTTTGGGTCGCGGTCGAGAAAGAGTTGAAGGCGGCGGGCCTCGAAATCGTCGATCCGGAATGCGGCGAGTTCGTCACCAGCCTGGACATGCAGGGCTGCTCGCTGTCACTGCTCTGGCTCGACGAAGAACTTGAAACCTACTGGTGCGCGCCATGCGATGCACCGGTCCTGCGCAAGGGCGCGATCATCAGCGCCGAGCCGGCGACCGACACGATTTCCGACGAGGATGGCCCGGCGACCTTCGCCCCTGCCACTCAGGCCTCCCGGGAAGGCGGCAAGTGCATTGCCCGGTTGATCGGCAAGGTTGCCGATGCACTGAAGGCGGCTGAAGACGAGCTTGGCCGCATCGATGCCTTTGCCGGCGACGGCGACCATGGCCAGGGCATGCGCCGCGGTTCGGCGGCGGCGCAGGAGGCCGCAAATGCTGCTGTTGCAGCCGGCGCTGGCGCTGCCAGCGTGCTGGCAGCGGCGGGCGATGCCTGGGCTGACCGCGCGGGTGGCACGTCGGGTGCGATCTGGGGCCTGCTTCTTCGCTCCTGGAGCAACGCGTTTTCCGACGACGACAAGCCCTCGGATGCGGCCATCGTCGAAGGCGCGCGGCTCGCGCTCGAGGGCGTCACCCGTCTCGGACGGGCCCGCGTCGGCGACAAGACCCTGGTCGATGCGCTTGTGCCGTTCGTCGACACGCTGGAGCGGGAGTTCGAAAGCCACAGATCGTTGAACACGGCTTGGGAGGCAGCGGCCAAGGCCGCCACCGATGCGGCCGAAGCCACATCCGGACTGACGCCGAAGCTCGGCCGTGCACGGCCGCTTGCCGAAAAAAGCATCGGCCATCCCGATGCGGGCGCCGTGTCGCTGGCGCTGACCGCCCGCGTCGCTGCTGACTTTCTGAAGGAAACCGTCGACGCCTGATAGCGCCGTCCGGTCCATTCCTCGCAAAAAGGGCGCGGGTCCTCCCAACCGCGCCCTTTTTGTTGTCTTGTTCTGCTGCGTGCCAACTCACGTGTAGCGAACGAGAAATTCCTCGGCGGTCAGCTCGCGGAAATCGTCGAGCGCCTTGTGCAGGCGCTGATGGTCCCAATCCCACCAGGCGAGGTTGTCCATGCGTTCGCCAATACCGGCATTGAACCGGTCACGGATGAGCTTGGCAGGCACGCCGCCGACGATCGTATAGGGGGCG